>SMWC01000094.1 GCA_004357505.1 Gammaproteobacteria bacterium
CGCAACGATGTTGATGATCTTGATCAGCGGGTTGATGGCCGGGCCTGCGGTGTCTTTGTACGGATCGCCGACGGTGTCGCCCGTCACGGCGGCCTTGTGAGCCTCTGATCCCTTGCCACCGAGATTCCCGTCTTCGATGTACTTCTTCGCGTTATCCCAGGCACCACCGCCGGTCGTCATAGAGATCGCCAAGAACAGGCCGGTCACGATCGTGCCGACGAGCAGACCGCCTAATGCTTGCGGGCCGAGGAGCTGACCGACGACGATCGGTACGAAAATCGGCAGCAGCGACGGCACGATCATTTCTTTTATCGCAGCCTTGGTCAGTAAGTCGACCGCTGTGGAGTAATCCGGGCGGGCCGTGCCCTCCATGATTCCCGGGATTTCGCGAAACTGTCTTCGAACCTCCTCGACGACCGAACTAGCAGCACGCCCGACAGCTTCCATCGCCATGGCGGCGAAGAGGTAGGGCACCATGCCGCCGATGAACAGGCCGATAATGACGCGGTGATCGGAGAGGTCGAACCTCATGACACCAAACCCAGCCTCTTCCAAACTGTGGGTATAGTCGGCGAACAACACGAGTGCCGCGAGACCGGCCGAACCGATGGCATAGCCCTTCGTCACTGCCTTGGTGGTGTTTCCGACCGCATCCAACGCATCTGTCACTTTGCGTACTTCCGGCGGCATTCCCGCCATTTCGGCGATGCCGCCGGCATTGTCCGTGATCGGACCGTAGGCATCGAGCGCTACGATCATACCGGTCATGGAAAGCATGCTCGTCGCTGCGATGGCGAGTCCGTAAAGTCCCGCGAGCTGATAAGCGCCCCAGATCGATGCACATACCATGAGCACGGGCAACGCCGTTGATTTCATGGCGACACCCAGCCCGGCGATGATATTTGTCGCATGACCAGTGGTCGAGGCACCGGCAATTTTCTTTACCGGCGCGAAATCGGTGCTGGTGTAATATTCTGTGATGACGACCATGGCCGCAGTTAGTGCGAGACCGACGAGTGCCGCGAAATAGAGATTCAGCGCTCCGTCTCCCATCAACGCGGTAGTGACGGGATAGAAAGCGATGGCCGCCAGCACGCCGGAAACGATGACACCCTTGTACAAAGCGCCCATGATTTTGCCGCTGTTTGTGCTGACAAAAAACGTTCCGATGATACAAGCGAGAATGGAGACGGCTCCGAGTACCATCGGGTAGAGCACGGCATTTGGTCCGAGCGATTCCGCAGTAAGACCGCCCAGAAGCATAGTCGCAATGAGTGTGACTGCGTAGGTTTCAAACAGGTCGGCGGCCATGCCGGCACAATCACCGACGTTGTCGCCGACGTTATCGGCAATCACAGCGGGATTGCGTGGGTCGTCCTCTGGAATACCGGCCTCCAATTTGCCGACCAGATCGGCACCGACGTCCGCTCCTTTGGTAAAAATACCGCCACCGAGTCGAGCGAAGATCGAGATCAGCGAGCCACCGAAAGCCAGGCCGATGAGTGCCCTGAGTACAGCCTCCTCCGCCATTCCCATCGCATGCAGGATGGCGTAATAACCTGCGACGCCTAGTAGCCCCAGGCCCACTACCAGGAGCCCGGTGATGGCGCCGCCACGGAAAGCGATTCTCAGTGCCGGATTAATGCCCTCCGTCGCCGCCTGGGCGGTTCTGACATTGGCCCGTACCGAGATGAACATTCCGATGTAGCCTGTCATCGCAGAGAGAGCTGCGCCGATCGCGAACCCGATCGCTGTTGCCCATTCCAGTACTACGCCGAGGATGACGAATAACACGACACCGACGACTCCGATCGCGGAATACTGCCGGTTCATATAAGCGTTCGCGCCTTCCTGGATGGCCGCTGCAATTTCCTGCATGCGCTCATTACCCGCTGGCTGGCGAAGGACCCACCTCGCCGAGATCAGGCCGTACAGCAGTGCAAGCACCGAAGCTCCCAAGCAGAGCCACAAAGCGATATCTGGATTCATTCCGTTTTCTCCCTATTCTCCCAGCCACCAGGAGTTCGGAATCCGCAGAAGCGGATTGTCGAATTCTGGATATGGCAGGGGGCATCTACCCCAAGCGCGACCGACCGCGAATTACCTGTTGAGTCCACCGGGTCGGTTGGGGAAACTTTCAGAGTGTCAGTTTTTAATGCGGACCCGTTGTTGTTAGCTTCGCGGTCCGAACGCGCTCTATTTTAGCACAAAGTCTTTGCGGAGCTTCGGTGCGACCGGGACATGCCGCAACTTCGCGTAGCGGGGTAGCCCGTTGTGATAAGGCGGATAGTCTTCACCACGAATCAACGGTTCCAGGTAGCGTCGACAAGCAGCGGTCACGCCGAAGCCGTCGCGGCTGATGAACCCTTTTGGCATCATCTTCTCGCGATTGGCGATTCGGCTTAACATGACTTGACCGACGGTCCACCGATACGGCCTCTGGGACTTGCGAACGATAGTTGGCATTACCGCGTTTTGCCCCTGCAGCGCCAGCTCAACGGCCTTCTTGCCGACCGCGTAGGCTTGCTCCACATCTACTTTCGAGGCGATGTGTCGTGCCGAACGCTGGAGGTAATCTGCGATCGCGTAGTGAACCTTGTGGCCTAAGCGATCCTTGGCTAGCTTGGCGATCATCGGCGCCGCGCCGCCGAGCTGGGCATGACCGAACGCGTCGCGAGTACCGGTCTCTGCGATAAAGCGGCCGTCGGTATCGCGCGTGCCTTCGGCTACGACCACGACGCAGTAGTCATAACGGCGTACACATTCTTTTACTCGAGCGAGAAAACGAGTCTCGTCGAAAGGGACTTCTGGGAAGAGAATAATGTGCGGAGCATCTGCTGCTGTCTGTCCGGCGAGCGCCGACGCAGCGGCGATCCAGCCGGCGTGTCGTCCCATGACTTCCAGAATGAACACCTTTGTCGATGTCTTCGCCATCGAAGCGACGTCTAACGCAACCTCTCGCGTGGAGACTGCCACATACTTCGCGACCGAGCCGAAGCCGGGACAAACGTCGGTGACCGGCAGGTCATTGTCTACTGTCTTCGGGATTCCGATACAAATAACTGGAAACTTGAGCTTCCTGCTGATCTGGGACACTTTATGCGCTGTGTCCATCGAGTCGCCACCGCCGTTATAGAAGAAAAAGCCGATGTCATGTGCCTTGAAAACCTCGATAAGCCGTTCGTACTCCGCGCGGTTCTCGTCCAGTCCTTTTAGTTTGTAGCGCGCGGAACCGAACGCCCCTCCGGGCGTGTGGCGCAGTGCAGCGATGGTCGCAGCGGATTCCTTGCTGGTGTCGAGCATATCTTCGGTTAACGCACCGATAATGCCATTCCGCCCAGCGAACACCTTGCCAATCCTGTTCTTATGCTTTCTCGCAGTTTCCAATACCCCACATGCGGAGGCATTGATAACCGCGGTCATGCCTCCGGATTGAGCGTAGAATGCATTTTGCTTCACGAATCCTCCAATTCAGATTCCTGTGTCGATGGGCTGTCGAGACAGGATACCAAAGAGATCGGCTGGATTGACGGCCAGAAGAGTCCGGGATAGTTTACGCGTCCCGTATCGGCGCGGCACAGGAACGCGGAGAATTCGCCATGCGAATCGTATTGCTCGGAGCCCCCGGATCTGGCAAGGGCACTCAGGCACAGCAGCTGCAGAGCGATTACGGCTGGCCCCAGATCTCCACCGGTGACTTACTGCGTAAAGCGGTCGCAGCCGGTACCGAGCTTGGTCTCGAGGCGAAAGCTGTCATGGATGCGGGTAATCTTGTTGCTGATGACGTCGTGTTGGGGATCATCAAGGACAGACTTAGTAACCATGATGCGAAGACCGGGTTCGTGCTCGATGGCTTCCCGCGTAATCGCACTCAGGCCCAAGATCTGGAAACGGTGCTGTCGGATCTGGTGAAACAACTCGACGCCGCGGTCCTGATGGACGTCAGCTTCGATATCCTGATGAAGCGATTGACAGGACGACGCACTTGTTCAAAGACCGGAAAATTATTAAACGTCTATTTCTCCTCGCAGGAAGAACTGGACGAGTGTACCGATGCGGGCGGCGAGTTGCTCATGCGCGTTGATGACAATGAAGCCACTATCCGCAACCGTCTGCAGGTTTACGATCAAGCGACGGCACCCTTGATCGATCATTATCGTGCTGGCGGGCTGTTGCGAACGGTGCAGGCTGACGGTACGCGCGCCGAAGTCTACTCGCGGCTATTGACCGTTCTCGGGGTGGTCAGCCAGTAGACATTGGAGTTCGGCCTGACGCCAGCCGCTGTCCATACGGCCGGACGTCCTGCCGACCAGAAATTCACCGATTTCTCTACGTGTCGCCAGGACTTCATTGTGGAGCCCCAGCTCGCCGGCGCGAGCTCGAACCCGCTCGTGTAGTGCCTGCAGCTCTCTCTTCTCCGGACGCTTCGGCGGTAAATGTGTCTCGATGAGCATCCGCTGGTCGGCTCCGTCAGAGTCTTGCAGCGCGGCGAGCAGCTCGTGGCCGGAACGGTTCGCGAGGCGCCTGGGCATTTCAGCTACGGCTTGCAGTGACTCTAGATTCTCTGGCAACGATTTAGCAATGCGCAGTAGCAATTCATCGCTCATTATCCAGCGCCGCGGCTGGTCGAGTGATTGCGCGAATCGCTCACGCCAGGTCACCAATGCCAGCGCGGCGCATTGCCGCTGCGGGTCCATCGATCGCAGTCCACGAAGCCGTGTACACAGTGTCAGTGGCGGGGTGACTGGTGGAGTGTTGAGGGCGGCAACGCAATCCGACGTAAGCCAGTCGCCGCGCTGCAGGACGTTTAGCTTCTGCGCAAGGATTTGCCACAACGGCAGCAGGTATCGAACATCGTCCAGGGCATATCGGACAGCAGCCTCTGGTAGTGGTCGACGGCTCCAATCGCTGCGCGCAAAGCCTTTGTCTAGGTCAACGCCAAGTTCCTCGGAGAGTAAATCCTGGAGACCGATCTGTGGTGTATGGCCCAATAGTGCTGCAGCGATCTGTGTGTCGATCAGTTCGTGAGGCAACTGTCTGCCTTGCTGATACATGACTTCTAGATCCTGGCGGGCGCTATGCAGTACCCACGTGCAGTCAGCCTTGAACAACCGGTTGAACAAAGGCGCTAGATCGATGTCCGCTAAGCAATCGATACAGGCCGTGAGTTTCGGGGTAGCGATCTGTATAAGACAGAGCTTCGGATAGTAGGTTTTCTCTCGAACGAACTCGGTGTCTAACGCCAACGCTGGTTCTGTAGCAATGCTCGCAAGCAACGCTGTTAACTTACTGTCGGAGTCTACATACAGATTCGTGTCAGCCATCCAGTTTATCTACGCTCGTTCGGTACGCTATTATCATCAATTAATTGATCTCTGTAGAGAGGCGGATGTCTGGACAGACGAGCAGTTTATGGCGCCTTGGGCTGGTATTCGTGGAGATAGCTCTGCACCGCCGCGGTCCGGAGCATATACCGGCGTCCGGTTTCTTGTTCGGATTTCTATTGCTCATCTACGTTACGGTGAGCGTCGTCGCGGCGCAGATCGCACAGCCGCTGTCGCGAGCGGTCGGAATAATGATCTTCGACACGGCGCTCTACGTTGGCTTCGTTTGGATGGTGCTGGCGATGTTCCAGTATTCGAGTCGCTTCATTCAAACCATCTCGGCGTTACTCGGTTCCGAGACTTTCCTGACACTTATCGGAATTCCTATTTTGTTATCGGCGGGTTTCGAGAACGGTGATATCGAAACGCCTAACGCCAGTACATGGCTGTATTTGCTATTGATTCTCTGGTCGATCGATGTTGCGGGTTTCGTGTTGTCGCGAGCACTGCAACAACCGTATGTTGTAGGTGTATTTGTCGTGCTAGTGTACATGTTCGGTTCGTTCACCCTCGGCGGGCTTTTGTTTCCCGTAGCTAGCTGATGCGCGTTCATATACTTGGTATCTGCGGCACGTTCATGGGCGGCATCGCCGCGTTGGCGAAAGCCGCTGGCCACCAGGTCTCCGGTTCCGACGAGAACGTCTATCCGCCAATGAGTACCCAGTTGCGGAAGCTCGGAATCCGCCTCTATGAAGGCTACGATGAACATCAGTTCGACGCCGATCTGGACTGCGTAATCGTCGGCAACGTCCTCAGTCGAGGCAATACAGCGGTCGAGACGCTACTGAACTTGGGTCTGCCTTATTACTCCGGACCGGAGTGGCTGGCCAACAACGTGTTGACCGACAGGTGGGTGCTCGCGGTGGCAGGGACCCACGGCAAGACGACGACGGCCAGCATGCTGACATGGATCCTTGACTACGCCGGGTTATCGCCGGGCTTCCTGATTGGCGGAGTGCCGATCAATTTCAAGCTCTCGGCCAGTCTGGGTCGGTCGAAGTACTTTGTCGTTGAAGCGGACGAATATGATACGGCGTTTTTCGATAAGCGAGCGAAGTTCGTCCACTATCGCCCGCGAACATTGGTGATCACTAACATCGAATACGATCACGCGGACATCTACTCGGATCTGGATGCGATTCTCTGGCAGTTTCATCAGCTCGTGCGGACCATCCCCAGTCATGGCTTAATTGCGGCGAATGGCCGAGATCAGAACATCGATGACCTCTTGGCGAGAGGCGTGTGGACTCCGGTGGAAACCTTCACCGCGGATGATGAGGCTGCAACCTGGTCCGCCAGTTATGATCTTATCGGCGCGAAATCACGGTTCAGCGTCTCTCGTCACGGCGAGAAGGTAGGGCAGGCGGATTGGGCGCTGCTGGGGCGTCACAACCTCGAGAACGCATTGGCCGCGCTAAGCGCTGCGGTGCATGCTGGGGTTGGAATCGCTGTCGCTCTGGAAGCGCTTTCCAGGTTTAAAGGCGTCAAGCGCCGACTCGAGAAAAGAGGCGTGTTCAAGGGCGTGACTTTGTATGATGATTTTGCCCATCATCCGACTGCTATTCGAACCACGCTCGCCGCGGTCAGGACTCAAAAAGTGGATCAGCGCATCATTGCGGTGATCGAGCCCAAGTCGAATACGATGCGCATGGGTGTGCACCGCGACGCTCTGCGTGAAGCGTTCGGGAAAGCCGACCGAGTTTTCGTTTTGGCGACCGAGGGTCTGAACTGGAGTCCAGAATCTGCGCTAAAGACGTTGGGCGGCAAGCTAACCGTCGCGTGGGACGTCAACGAGCTGCTTGCAGGCCTTCTATCCGAGTTGCAGTCTGGGGACCAAGTCATCTTAATGTCGAATGGCAATTTTCAAGGCTTGCCCCGGCTACTCCAGCAGGCCCTAAAGAGCGACGAACAAACGGTGAAAAGTGCGTAGCGAGTCGAATTAGCCGGGCTAGTGCTCTCGGATCGAGGTGACATTGAGCCCACGCGCTGACAACAGCTCGATGACACTGTCCTCGCCGACCAGGTGCAGTGCGCCGACGACCACTAGATAGCGTCCGTTGCTTCGCAGCAGCTCTTCAAGCTTTACTGCCCAACGTTGGTTTCGCGCGCTGACGATTGCTGTCCGCAACTCGGGAAATTCCTCAAAGTCGACAGTAAGTTCCAGCGCGAGTTCGTCGAGGTTGCCATCGCGCCAATCAGCCACGAGCTTCGACATCGCCGCTTCTGGTGCCTGAAGATCCGTTAGCGTATGGAGCAGCAGCGCTTCCTGATCTGCCCACGAGAGTGAATCAAAGATACTGATCTGATCACCGAGGGACTCCAGCCCGAGGATCTCTTTGCCGTCGGCAACCGAGCGGCGCAAAAGATATTGCTCGAGTCCCTGGCTCGCCCGATAACCGAGGCGGTTCATTCCAAGATCCATCAATGTCAGTGCAACAAGCCAGGGCTCCAAATGTTCCAGCAGCATCAGCGGCATACCGAGATCTGCGGCACGAGACTCGGTAAGGTCGTAGACCCGCGGTGCCAATACCGCTCGTAGTGTGGTCGATGCCGGTAGGATGCCAACCTCCATGAAAGTTGCCTGTACGGCCGACAGATCCAGGTCATCGAGGTCGAGTTCCATGACCAGCGTATCGGCCTGTCGATAGAGTTCGTCGATCCGTGGGGGTAACGGGTAATCCTGCTCGCGCAGGTAATGGATTGAACCTAGCAGCCAGAGCTCACCATGCTCGCCGTTGACGTGCCAGGCCGCCGGGTTCCCCCAGGCGGACACACTGAGTAGGCACAAAGTGACAGCCGGCAGCCTCACGGTAGATCGGCGTCTTGCAACCACTCGACTTGTGTGTCGATACGGCCATCGGCTTCAAGTGTCAGCCATCGCGACCCTGGGGGCAGGTTATCGAGAGCAAAGAATTCGCTATCGGGAAGGAACTGCGAGCAGGTCGAAGGCGTGCTTAAGAAACGGACGCCGTCCCGAACACGATCGGAAGCCTGGTGCACGTGTCCCCAGAGGACTCCGCGTATGTGATCGTGGCGGGCTATACACACCAAAAATCGCTCGGCGTCTCTCAGGCCGACACCGTCAAGCCATGCACTACCCATCGGTAGTGGCTGATGGTGCATGCAGATCAGTGCATGGTGTTTAGAGCATGCCGCGAGCGTTTCATCCAACGCCGCGAGCGCCGTGGCTCCCAGTGTGCCGCCGTCGTCACCGCTAACGAAAGTATTCAGGAAAACCAAAGTCCAACCTTTTATCGTGGTGTCGCCGCAGACCTGGAAGGGATACTCGGCCAGGACTTCCGCCATCAACTGCGGATCATCGTGATTCCCGGGCATGCAGAAGACGGGTATTCCGAAGGGCTCCATCGTCTCGCGGAAGCGTTCATAGCCTACGCGACTCTCGTCTTGAACGATGTCACCCGTAACAATGATCGCGTCCGGCGGCCATCGAGTATGATTTTTCGCATTATCCAGCACGGCGAGAAGAGTCTCGTAGGTCCTCACGCCTCGCATCCTGCTGTCTGCGGCGGCGTGCAGATGCGGGTCGGTAATCTGAAGCAGAACGACCGGAAGTTTAGTGTTGCTCTGAGCCATCACAAGCGGGGTACGAGGCTAGCGGTCAACCGCTTCACGACTCGCCCGGAGGGAGCTACCCAGATAATCCAATACGGCGTTGCAGTCCTTGGAAAGGGCACGCCATTCCCTACAGACTGCGCCCTGTCTTGGATCATCTGGCCAGCTCTGAACTCATCGATAGAACCTTGTTGGACCACGACGGTCTGGAGATCATACGCAATTCCTTGCCGGCTGGTCGGCACTGGCTCACAGGCACGCTGGCGTATCGCGTGTGGTTGCGAAAGGTGTCCATCGTAGGCGACAATCTTTGTTGTCCAGATCCACCGTAAGTATTCCCAATGGCATCGATCGGAGAGACTATGACGGCTTCCGTAAGGCCGCCCAGACGTAAGCTTGCCGACGCAATTCGCGTACTGTCCATGGATGCGGTGGAAAAAGCCGGCAGCGGGCACCCGGGTATGCCGATGGGGATGGCCGACATCGCCGAAGTCTTGTGGAACGATTATCTACGCCATAACCCAAACAACCCGCATTGGGCCGACCGGGACCGGTTTGTTTTGTCGAACGGTCACGGTTCGATGCTGCTCTACGCGGTCGCTTTTCTGCGCGGCTATCCACTGGATCTCGAGGAGCTTAGAAATTTTCGCCAACTCGGACACCGCACCGCCGGGCACCCGGAACGCGACGTCGAGATCGGTATCGAGACCACAACCGGTCCACTAGGCCAGGGGTTAGCGAATGCTGTCGGTATGGCATTGGCTGAGAAGGTCCTCGCAGGTGCGTTCAATCGCACAAACCACGAGATCGTCGATCATTTCACATATGTCTTTGTGGGCGATGGCTGCATGATGGAAGGAATCTCTCATGAGGCGTGCTCACTGGCGGGAACGCTTAAGTTAGGCAAGCTCATCGTTTTCTATGATGACAATGGCATCTCGATCGACGGCGAGACTTCCGCGTGGTTTACCGACAACACTGCGGCGCGCTTTCGTGCTTACGATTGGCAGGTGATAGAAGACGTGGACGGCCACGATCCGCAGAGCATCATCGCTGCGGTGGACGCCGCCCGAGCTGAACATGGACGACCCAGTCTTTTATGTTGCCAGACCGTCATAGGTTACGGCGCGCCGAATAAACAGGGTAGCGCAGCTACTCACGGCGCTGCCTTAGGCGCGGAAGAGGTCGCGGCCACCAGAGCGAACATTGGCTGGGAGTCGCCGCCGTTCGTCGTGCCGGACGATATTCGGGCCGCCTGGAACGGCGGCGATCGGGGCCGTGAACTGGAAGCCGATTGGCAGGATCGGTTCGACCGGTATGAACAGAGTTATCCAGAACTCGCGGCAGAGTTCCTGCGGCGTATGCGCGGCGAGTTGCCTGCGGATTGGCAGACAAGAGCTGCAGCGGTTGTTGCGGAGGTCGCGGCCGAAGGGCAGGACATGGCAACTCGCAAGGCATCGCAACGTGCTTTGGAGGGATATGCGCCCTATCTTCCTGAACTCTTTGGTGGTTCGGCCGATCTGACCGGCTCAAACAACACGTTTCACTCCGGTTCCGAAGTTCTAGACCCACAGACCGGGCAAGGGAACTATCTGCATTTTGGCGTGCGCGAGTTCGCGATGGTGGCGATATTGAATGCGCTCGGTCTCCATGGCGGCTTTATCCCCTATGGCGGAACGTTTCTGGTGTTCTCCGATTACGCCAGGAACGCTCTACGCATGGCCGCGCTGATGAAGACTCGGACCATTCTCGTTTTCACTCATGATTCTATCGGCTTAGGCGAGGATGGTCCTACCCATCAGCCAATCGAACATCTGGCGAGTCTGCGCGCCATGCCGAATATGTCTGTATGGCGGCCGTGTGATGCCGTAGAGACGGCCGTGGCCTGGCGGGTCGCGCTCGAACACGTCACCGGCCCGACCAGTTTGATCCTAACCCGGCAGAGCGTACCCCACATCCCGCGAACGGCCGATCAGATCGACGCCGTAGCCCGTGGTGGGTACATCCTTCTCGCTAGCGACGGTGAGCCGGAGCTGATCTTCATTGCGACGGGGTCGGAGGTCGGCCTGGCGATGTCGGTCGCCAGGCATCTCCAACAGGACGGTCGCCGCGTCCGCGTGGTGTCCATGCCCTGCACCGAAGTCTTCGACCGGCAGCCGGACGAGTACCGAAGCCACGTCTTGCCGGCAACGGATGCCAGGCGTCTGGCGATCGAAGCGGGCGCCGCCGATAGTTGGTGGCGCTATGTTGATGGCAAGGGAGACGTGATCGGTATCGACCGCTTCGGTCAATCTGCCCCTGCCGCCGCCCTGTTCGAGGACTACGGCTATACCGTCGAGGCGATTACTGTAGTAGCTCGACGCCTGCTCGAGCGAGCACCAGGAGACTAAGATGTCCGTAAAGATCGCGATCAACGGCTATGGCCGTATCGGCAGAAATGTGTTGCGTGCCTTGTACGAGGGCAAACGACGTGACGAGCTTCAGATCGTTGCGCTAAACGATCTCGGTGACGTTAATACCAACGCGCACCTTACCCGCTACGACTCAGCTCACGGTCTATTTCCGTTCGACGTGCAGGCCGGTAACGGTGAGCTGATCGTGGACGGTGATCGAATCAAAGTCTGCGCGGAACGGGACCCTGCCAAACTGCCGTGGAAGGAGCTTGGTGTCGATATCGTTTTGGAGAGTACCGGCTTGTTTGCCTCCAAAAAGAAATCGTCGGCTCATCTTGCAGCGGGTGCGGGCAAAGTGATTATCTCCGCGCCAGCCGGTACCAGTGTGGACGCCACAATCGTCTATGGAGTCAACCATCACATACTGAAGTCCGCCGACCAGATCATCTCGAACGCGTCGTGCACGACCAATTGTCTGGCGCCTATCGCCAAGGTCCTGCATGACACGGTCGGGATTGAGCATGGTTTGATGACGACTATCCACGCCTACACCAACGATCAGGTGCTGACTGACGTGTATCACTCCGATTTACGTCGTGCCCGCTCCGCGACGCAGTCCATGATTCCGACGAAAACGGGCGCGGCCGCGACGGTAGGCCTGGTCCTGCCAGAACTCGACGGTCGTCTCGACGGCTTTTCGATGCGCGTGCCGACCATCAACGTATCGGTCGTTGATCTGACCTTCAGAGCCGGACGCGAGACGACCACTGAAGAAATCGACCAGGCGATGCGCGCCGCAAGCGAAGGCGAACTCAAGGGTATCTTGGCCTACTGCGACCAACCGCTGGTGTCCATCGACTTCAATCACAATCCTGCCTCTGCGATCTACGATGCCAGCTTGACGAAGATACTCGGAGGAAGGCTCGTGAAAGTTTGCGCTTGGTATGACAACGAGTGGGGGTTCTCCAACCGCATGCTCGATACGACCCTCGCGTTTGCCAACGCGGCGTAGCTGAAGAGCGGGATAGATGGCGCTTGCTGTCAAGCGCATGACCGAGCTTGAACTCGATGGGCGGCGGCTGCTGATCCGTGAGGATCTGAACGCACCCATTAAGGACGGCAAAGTAACGAGCGGCAAACGCTTGAGTGCGGCCCTACCAACGATTGAGTATGCGCTCCAGCACGGTGCGCGTGTGGCACTGATCTCACATCTGGGGCGGCCTCGGGCAGGAGCTGTCGATGCAGCGCTGTCGCTCGCACCAGTAGCGACACTGCTCGGCGAACTGCTCGGCCGATCGGTGCCCCTCGTGACCGACTGGCTGGACGGCATCGACGTGCAACCGGGCAACGTCGTATTGTGCGAGAACGTTCGTTTCCAGGTCGGCGAGACGGCCAACGATGACGCGCTCGCGCGACGGCTGGCGGCGCTATGCGACATCTACGTCATGGATGCCTTCGGTACGGCGCATCGAGCTCATGCGAGTACGCACGGAGTTGCGCGCCACGCACCAGTGGCGTGCGCCGGACCGCTTCTGATCGGCGAGCTTGAAGCTCTGGCCAAAGCGCTGGAAGAGCCCGCGCGCCCGGTCGTCGCCATCATCGGTGGTTCGAAGGTTTCTACGAAGTTAGCAGTCCTGGGTGCGCTCGCATCGAGTGTTGACGAGTTGATCGTCGGCGGCGGAATTGCCAATACGCTGCTCGCAGCAGCTGGGGCCGACGTCGGGCGGTCTCTACAGGAAGCGCAGATGCACGGCTTCGCGGCCAAATTACTAGCGCGGGAATTCGGTCGAGCTGCCGTTCCGCTGCCAATCGACGTCGTCGTTGCCGAGTCTATGGATGCTGCAGCTCGCGGCACGGTCAAGTCGCCGGATAGGCTCGCGAAGCGGGACATGATCCTCGATATCGGTCCTGACACGGCGCGTGAATATGGCGAGTGTCTGAGCCGAGCCGGCACCATACTCTGGAACGGGCCGGTCGGCGTGTTCGAGCATCCTGAGTTCTCCCAGGGGACTCGAAGTATCGCTAAAGCGATCGCCGCCAGCGGAGCTTTCTCCATCGCCGGTGGCGGGGATACGCTCGCTGCTATCGAGCAGTTCGGCGTTGTTGATGAGATCTCCTATCTCTCCACCGGCGGCGGTGCGTTCTTACAGTTTCTCGAGGGCAAGCCGTTGCCCGCGCTAGAAATGTTGGAGGCTCGTGCCTGAAGTTTTCGGTCCTCTGTCTAGCCAGACCGTTCCGGAGATACGGTTACTGCTGGACGCGTTCGACTGCGCCGTGGTTGCGGTGTCCCCGCGCAACTGTCTGCTCGCCAACCAACTGTTGCTCGGTGACGCGTTGGTTCTAGGTACCGGTAAGGCCTCTGCGGCGATGGCTGTTGTCGCTAACGAGCGGTTGACGGGTCGTGTCCGTGGGCTGGTCGTGACCCGGTACGGGCATGGCTTACAACCAACGGAGACCGCTGGTTCTATCGAGATACTGGAAGCCGGACATCCGTTGCCTGACGCGGCGAGTGCCGATGCCGGACAGAGGCTGCTACGCCTTGCCCGGACTATCGGCCCGTCCGAGACGCTGTTGTTCCTGGCATCAGGTGGTGGTTCGGCATTATCGGTCGCACCGCTCGGCACGGTCACACTCGAGCAAAAGCGTCTGGTGAACGATTACCTGATACGCAACGGCGCTGATATCCACGAACTCAATTGTGTGCGCAGACACCTCTCCGCCGTGAAAGGAGGGCGACTTGCCGTAGCGGCGCATCCTGCTCGGGTGGTGACCTTGGCAATATCCGATGTGCCTGGCGACGCGATCGGTGATATCGCTTCCGGGCCGACGATTCCAGATCCCACTACGACCACGCAGGCGTTAGAGATTCTGGAGCGCTATGGGTATCCAGGCCGCGATGCGCTTGCGTGCGTGTTGACAGAGCCGCGATTCGAATCCCCGCAACCGGGCGATCCGGCGTTCGCTTCCGATCAAGCGTGCATCATCGCTTCGGCGAAGACGGCCTTGGATGCCGCGCAAGCTCTGCTCGAAGCACGGGGGTATACCGTTCTCCGGGTCGGTGACCATCTCACCGGTCGTGCACGCGACCTGGGCCGAGAACACGCAGGACTTGCCAGGGAGATAGCGACGTCGAGCACGCGAGCCGCGCTGTTATCGGGCGGCGAGACCCGTGTAGCAGTTAGCGGTAAAGATGGTCACGGCGGCCGCAATCTCGAGTATCTTGCCGGGCTCGCGCTGGCGCTAGACGGGCATGCGAATATCGTCGCGCTTGCGGCCGACACGGATGGTATCGACGGTAATGCAGATCATGCGGGAGGTGTCGTGGTGCCCGAGATCCTCTCCCTCGGTCGCGATGCGGATGTCGACCTCGGTCTACTCTTGGCAAAGAACGACACGTATCGTTACTTTCAAGCGTGTAAGCTACTCGTCGAAACAGGTCCGACGAGAACCAACGTCAGTGATTTTCGTCTGATTCTGATCAACCCCTTGGCTTAGGAGCTTGTCTGTGGCTAGCGAAGACACGAGATCCCTGCGGCGTCGCACCAAGATCGTCGCTACGCTCGGCCCTGCGACCGACGATGCTGCGGTTCTGGAAGAGCTTATCTGTGCCGGCGCAGATGTCTTGAGGATTAATTTTTCTCATGGCAACGCCGACGAGCAGGCGACACGTGTAAAGACAGTTCGCGCGGTCGCGACGAAGGTCGGCCGTGATGTCGCGATCATGGGCGATCTGCAAGGTCCGAAGATTCGGATCGAGTCCTTCATTTCGAGTCCTGTCACGCTCAACGAGGGCCAGGACTTCACGCTGGACACAGCAATGGATCCGAGTCAGGGCACCGAGGAATGCGTCGGCGTAGCGTATCCAAATCTCCTCAACGATGTGACCGCCGGTGACGTGTTGTTGCTAGATGACGGCCGAATCGTACTCAGCGTAGAAGAGTTGAGCGGCACCCAGATTCGGTGCCGAGTGCGTGATGGTGGGAAGCTCACCGATCACAAGGGGCTGAACAAGCGCGGCGGCGGCTTGTTGGCGCCGGCGCTTACCGATAAGGATCGGGACGATATCAGGGTTGCAGCCAAGCTGGGCTTTGACTTCCTCTCGGTTTCGTTCGCCCGAGACGCACGCGATGTCGAGGAAGCTCGTGAATTGCTGCGTGCTGCCGGCGGGCAAGGCCATATCGTTGCGAAGATCGAGCGCGCTGAGGCTGTCCAGAATATCAACGCGATTATCGATGCCAGTGACGTCATCATGGTGGCCCGCGGTGATCTTGCTGTCGAAGTCGGCTATGCGGAGATGACAGGATTACAGAAGGAATTAATTCGCCGCGCGCGTTCGCGCCACAAAGTATCCATTACCGCAACGCAAATGCTGGAGTCAATGATCAGCCAGACCTCGCCGACAAGAGCTGAGGTGTCCGACGTGGCGAATGCAGTGATGGACGGTACGGACGCCGTGATGCTCTCGGCTGAGACGGCCGTCGGCAAGCATCCCGTTCAAGCCGTTCTGACTATGAGCGAGATCTGTGTCGGCGCTGAAAAGCACGAGAACTTCAGGCGAGCCAGGAATCTTCGTCTGGATGACGTTTTCGAACAAGTCGATGAAGCGATTGCAATGGCGGCGATGTATATCGCGAATCATCTCAAGGTAAAAGGCATAATTGCGCTGACCGAGTCGGGTTCTACGACCCTGTGGATGTCCCGGCTTCGTTCGAATATTCCGATTTACGCGTTCACGCGACACGAGACGACTCGAAGACGAGTCATGCTCTATCGCGGCGTTTATCCAAAAAGTTTCGACGTGATCCATACCGAGTCGAGCGCCGTGCACCATAGCGCTTTCGCGGTGCTGCTCAACGAGAGAGTTGTGACGCCGGGGGATCTGGTCCTATTTACCACGGGCGACTTGCGGGGTATCGCGGGTCGGACCAACACATTACAGATTGTAGAGGTGCCGTCCGGTATCGACACAGGCGCTGCTAAGCGTGAGTGATCAGACGCGGAAAGCACTCATACTCCCCGGTGCGGGTGCGCGCGGTGCCTATCAAGTTGGTGTACTGAAAGGTATCGCGACCATGCTGCCTAAGCACGCGCCGAATCCGTTTGCCGTGATTTCCGGAACATCGGCGGGCGCGATCAACGCCGCGGTCCTGGCAACCCAAGCAGCGAGATTCAGCGTAGCTGTCGCAGAGATGGAACGCGTGTGGTCGAATTTCAAAGCCGCTCAAGTCTATCGAACCGACAATTGGACGATGCTCAAAACGAGCCTGTATTGGCTTTCTGCCATCGTGCTTGGTGGGCTCGGAAAAAAGAATTCACGCTCGCTGCTCGACAGCAGCCCACTTCGTGAGCTGCTCACCGAAAATATCAAGTTCTCCCTTATCGAGCGGGCGATCAACCGTGGCCACTTGGAGGCATTGGCGATAACCGTATCGGCCTACTCTTCCGCGCGCTCCGTCACTTTTTTCCAAGGCCTTGAGGACCTAAAGCCGTGGGCCAGGGTCAGACGCATCGGGCGTCCCGCCAAGATCACGGTGGAACACCTGCTCGCAAGCGCGGCTGTCCCGTTTGTGTTTTCGCCCGTCCAGATCGGTGGTGAGTTTTACGGCGACGGTGCGATGCGGCACCGGGCGCCGCTGAGCTCGGCTATCCATCTCGGCGCTGAGCGAATGCTCGTTATTGGTGTGCGCGACGAACATCCTGATCCGGAGCCGCCGGAGGGCGCGCCAGTGGAGATGCCGAACTTCGCTCTGCTCGCCGGGTATATGCTGGATACGCTGTTCATGGATGGTCTCTACGCGGACCTGGAACAGGCAACACGCGTCAATGTCATCATGGAGCAGCTGGAGGGTAAGACTCTGGAAGGTCCGGTCGCCGGTCTACGTCCGATCAGCACACTGATTATCGTACCCAAGGAAGACATTCGGCAGGTCGCCGCCCGGCATGTTGATGAGTTGCCGCGGGCGGTGCGTCTGCTGCTCGGCGGATCGGGCGCCATGGATAAAGGCGGCTTACAGCTGATCAGCTATCTCTTGTTTGAATCCGGGTTCACACGTGAGCTGATCGAGATGGGACTTCGTGATGCGATGGAGATGGAAGAGGATCTGCGCGCCTTCCTGTTTGATCAGCCGATGGAGACAGTCTCGATGGAGATCAAGCGAGACTTATTCTTCGAAGGTCTATAGCAGGAGCAACGCGCCGAAGCCCAGAAATGCAACTAGTCCGACGACATCCGTAATCGTTGTAAGGATGACACCTCCGGCAAGTGCCGGGTCTATGTTGAGTTTTTTAAGCGTCAAAGGGATTGTAAAACCGGCGACCGCCGCGCAGATTAAATTGATAGCAAGCGCAATGGCGATGACCAGCGCGATTCTCCAAGTCTGAAACCACCACATTGTGACGCCCGCAACCACGCAAGCCCAGATAAGGCCATTGAGTAGGCCGATGCCAAACTCTTTTCTGAGCAACCAGCGGACGTTGGAACTCTCGACCTGACCCAAAGCGATACCGCGGGTGATCAAGATCAATGTCTGATTTCCCGCGATACCTCCCATACTCGGTACGACGGGCATCAATATCGCCAGCATTACGACTCGTTCCAACGTAGCTTCGAAAAATCCGGCTACGCCAGCTGCGATAAAGGCCGTCGCAAGATTGACACCGAGCCAAATGGAGCGGCGTTTAGTGCTGACGAACACCGGTGCGAACATATCATCGTCTTCGTCCAGCCCCGCCGTACTCAAGAGCGAGTGATCCGCCTCGTGGCGAATCACATCAACGACGTCGTCGATGGTGATACGACCCAAAAACATGCCTGCCTCATCGACCACGGCTGCCGAGACTAAGTCATGCGTTTCGAAAATTAGCGCCACCTCTGCCGCTGTCGTAGTAGCTTCAATCGCACGAATCTGGGTGTCCATGAGGCTGTCGACCTTCTGCTCAAGGTTGGCAGTAAGTAAGGCCGTGATGAGCAGGCACCCTTGGTACTCTCCTTGTCGACTGACGACAAAGATCGCATCCGAGCCCGCGGGGATTTCTCGACGCATCCGCAGATAGCGAAACACCACTTCGATTGTGACATCGCTGCGGACGGTCAGGGAATCCGGGTCCATCAGGCCGCCGGCGCTGTCCTCGCTGTAACTCAGGACCGCTTCGAGCCGATCCAGGTCGTTCTGGTCCAGCGACTTCAGTACTTCCTGGTTGACCGTATCGGGCAGCTCGGTCAGAAAATCGGCAAGGTCGTCCAGTTCCAGGCCGGCTGCGGCAGCGACGAGCTCCTCGGAGTCCATCTCCTGGATCAGCGTCGCTCGGACCTCCTCGTTGAGCGCGACGAGGACGTCGCCTTCGTCTTCTGTATCGACCAGACCCCACACGACCTCGCGCAGTGTAGGTCGAAGCGCCTCCAAGAGATCAGCGATCTCGCCGGGGTGTAAGGCGTTGACGAGAACACGCACCTGCTCTATCGCTCCGGAGTCAAGTGCTTCATGAAGCGCGTCTAACTGCGGTGGTCTGGCTCGTTGCGGATCCACTGAGCTTCGTACTCCTCGGGTAGCGAGGTCGCCGGGAGTGTAACGGGGATGTTGTTGCCCGTCGAACTAGACTACGGTAACTCGTGGTGGCGGGTCTGAATTGGACCGTGAGCTGCCATCAAGCGCTCGGCCAGTGCCTCGGCGATATACACTGAACGATGTTGGCCGCCGGTACAACCAATCGCGATGGTCAGGTAGGAACGCTGAAAGTTCTTATAACGTGGGATCCAATGATTCAGAAATCCTTCGATATCGTCGACCATCTCCTGTACCTGCGCCTGTGCACTTAGGAAGTCTCGTACCGGCTTAGCCTTTCCGTTCATGGGACGAAGTTCGGGCTCCCAGTACGGATTGGGTAGACAGCGGACGTCAAAAACAAAGTCGGCGTCTGCCGGCAATCCGTGTTTGTAACCAAAAGACTCGATGAGTATCGACAGTGCATCCTGTCCACGGTTCTTTACTCGATTTCGCACCAGGTCTCGCAGATCATTGACCGTGGTCGAGCTTGTATCGATGATCAAATCGGCCATGTCGATAATCGGGCCAAGCAGTTCCCGCTCTTTAGCGATCGCTTCAGGGAGGCTGACGACATCGCTGGTCAAAGGATGTCTGCGGCGAGTCTCACTGAAGCGCAACAGCAGAACGTCGTTCTCAGCCTGCAGGAAAATCACTTCGCAGCTAGCTCCAGTCTTGCGAAATTCATCTATCAGCTCTGGAAGCTGCGCGATATCCGGAAGATTGCGCGCGTCGAGGCCGACGCCGACCTGATCGTAATCGGGAGCCTGATCTGATTGACTTTCTTTGACGAAGGACCGCAGAGGGCCAACCGGAATATTGTCAATACAATAGAAGCCGGCGTCCTCCAATACGTTGAGGGCAACGCTCTTTCCGGATCCCGATAAACCGCTGATGATTACAAGGCGCATGGCCCTCCCGACATCAGGCTTTCGATGTTTTATGGATGATCGTCAGCGACTCAGTCAGCAACTCATATAGCTGAGCCGGTTCTTCTGCCTGATGAAGCTGTTGCTGCAGCGCCGAATCTCCCAGTCTCTCGATCAGCTCGCGGACTTCCCGAATCTGATCATCATCGCAGTCCTCGGGAACCAGAAGCCCGAACAGCAGATCGACCGGTGCGCCGTCCACCGAATCAAAGTCCACCGCGTCGTCCAGGCGCAGAAAGGCACCGATGCTTTGATCGAGGCCACTCAATCGAGTGTGTGGCATCGCCACGGACCTGCCGAGCCCCGTACAGCCGAGACGTTCACGCTGGATCAAGCCTTCTAATATTTCCTCGGCGTTAGCTGCCTCAGAAGATGCCGCGAGTGCTTGGCTCAATAACTCCAGCGCATGTTTTTTGCTGCGAGCGCTCAATCCACAATGGACACTGTCTGGTTTGAGAAGTTTGGCTACATCCATGTTGACTGGACTCTCCCTAAACGTTTCAACCAGACCTCCACATAGTCTAGTCGCATCGGGGTGACGTCGACATGATGTCCAGTAACGTTTGACTGCATCGTTCTGTTCCAGTTCAAAGCATCGGGCGGCTAGTTCTTCGCGGCGCTAGCTGACGAGCTTGCTTCGTTTCCGTTCACTCGAGGAGGAAATCCCCATGCCCTCTCTGTATTTCGCTACTGTACGACGCGCAACGTGAATGCCTTCGGCAGAAAGGATCTTCGCTATCTGATTATCACTCAGGGGCTTCTCCGGTCTCTCGCCTCCAATCAGCTTGCGGATCTTGGCACGCACAGCAGTAGAAGACCGTTCACCGTCCTTACTGGTCAGGTGGCTGGAGAAGAAATAGCGAAGCTCAAAAACGCCGCGCGGTGTATGCATGTATTTGTTGGTAGTTACTCGAGACACGGTGGACTCATGCATCCCGATGGATTCAGCAATATCTCTCAATACCATCGGGCGCATATGCTCTTCGCCGTGCTCAAGGAACTCGGTCTGGCGCTCGACGATCGTTGTGGCTACCTTTAACAAGGTCTGGTCCCTGATTTCCAGGCTGCGGATCAACCAGCGAGCTTCTTGCAATTGTGTTCTGAGCAGATCGTACTCACCATCGCGTCCCAAAGAACCCACGTAGGATTGATTCACTCTAAGCTTAGGAGTGATAGTGGTGTTGAGTTCCACACTCCATGAGCCGTCGGAACGTCTGACGTAAACATCCGGAATGACGTATTCCGCCGCGGAAGAAGCAATTGATGAACCGGGTCGCGGGTGACAGGCGCGAACCAGAACGAGTGCGTCATCGAGTTCTTCGGCTGTTGCGTTAAGCTGTCGTTTAAGCGTTGCAAACTGATGCTCTGCGACCAGCTCCAGGTGTTCTTGCGCCGTAGTTTTCGCGAGCGCGAGTCCCGGCGTTTCCGGATCGAGTTGCTGCAGTTGCAGCAAGACGCATTCGCTGATAGATCTAGCGCCGACACCAGCCGGATCCAGGCGTTGCACTACTCCCAGGGCAACCTCTATCTCATCAGGTGATGCAACGATATCCGGTGCCAATGTTGCTTGAATTGCCTCGAACTCCTCGGTGAGGTAGCCATCTTCATTAATGCCATCGACGATCGCTTGTCCGATCGCGGTGGTGCGAG
Source organism: Gammaproteobacteria bacterium (assembly GCA_004357505.1). Taxonomy (GTDB): domain Bacteria; phylum Pseudomonadota; class Gammaproteobacteria; order Steroidobacterales; family Rariloculaceae; genus SMWC01. The sequence goes on from SMWC01000094.1 coordinate 21,471, forward strand.
GATCCAGGATCTCTAGCTCAAGCTGCCAGAGCAGATGATCTTTGAGCGTGTCTCCGGAGAGATCGGCGTACTCTGGCTGATCTCGAGGCTCGTATGATATGGGGGTATCGGAGGGGCCCGTTCTCTGGATATCCGTCCAGTCGGCATCGCTCACGTCAGCCTCAGCGGAATCGTCTGCTCCTTCCGCGGTTTCTTCGGCAGCCTCTAGCGATGCTGTTTCATCGACTTCCAGCATCACGTTCTCGTCCAGGGCTTCTTGAATCTGGGTCTGCAGATCCAGGATAGGAAGTTGCAGCAGCCGGATGGCCTGCTGCAGCTGCGGTGTCATCGTGAGCTGCTGTGATTGCCGGAGCTGGAGGGAAGGTTTCAACATCTCGCGGCTACACTCCTACAGCGAGAACCCTTCTCCCAAGTAAACTTCTCGTACATCTTGATTCGACAATATCTCATCTGGACTTCCGGCGGCCATCAACACCCCGTCATTAAGAATATAGGCATGTCCACAAATTCCAAGGGTCTCGCGCACGTTATGATCGGTAATCAGCACACCGATATCGCGTTGCGTCAGGTGGCGAATGATGCGCTGAATGTCGATCACGGATATTGGGTCGACGCCGGCAAACGGTTCATCGAGAAGAATGAATCTGGGTTCGGCCGCCAACGCCCGCGCAATCTCCACCCGTCGCCGCTCACCGCCTGAGAGGGAGAGGCCCAGGCTGTCTCTGACATGGACGACGTGCAATTCCTCCATCAACTCCTCCAACAGACTTTGGCGATCAGCCCGATCTAAGTCAGTGCGGGTTTGCAGGATGGCGCGAATATTGTCGGCGACAGTGAGTTTGCGAAAAATCGATGCCTCTTGCGGCAGATAGCCCAGGCCTCGTCGCGCACGACGGTGAACAGGAAGCCGGGTCACGTCTCTGCCGTCGAGAATGATGCTCCCCCGGTCGCAGCGAATGAGCCCGACGATCATGTAGAAAGCTGTTGTCTTACCCGCGCCATTCGGGCCCAGTAAGCCAACGATCTCACCGCTATCGATCGAGATCGATAGATCTTTGACTACTTCACGCGATCGGTAGCGCTTGGCGATACCGATCGCCTCCAATCTACTCATGGTGGGGGCGCGCTAACCGACTCGGAATCATCTGATGGCGGTAGGATCGTGATGATGACGGATTCGCCGCACTCGGAAGAACCCGAGGTGATCCGAGCCTGTTCCAGGTCGAAGATTAGATCGCATCCCGTGAATTCATTAGGCCCGTCACTGAGCCATGCATCTTCAATCATACGCAAGGTTCGCGTACCGCCATCATAACGCAAGTGATTTGCGCTGCCATGAATGAGCGACTCACGCGTTGCACTCAGATTCTGGAATATGGCCGGATGTCCTCGCATATTGGCGACCAGCAGCGAGTGAGCTTCGAAGATTAATTCTGCACTGTCGGCTTCGATGCTCACGGAGTTAACGGTGATTTTGACATGGCCGCTGAAACGCCACTCACTTTTTTCGAAGTCCATACTGGACGCCACGGCTTCATCGGCGCGGATCTTCAGGCCGCCCTGCGTAATATCTATACCTCGAAATACGACCGAATTGCTTTTCTGATCAAAGGACGATGACTCCGCGACCAGCGAGATAGGCAGCGGCTCGCCTCCCGCCGCGACCATCGTGAGCCACGGCAGTATCAATAGGGCCGCGACGGAACAGTTCGATAGCTTGCTAGGGATTGAATTCACCATGTACGCTTGATTCTAGCTCCAGGCGGTCATCTCGCAAATACACTTTGATGCCTACCGCGTCCAAGCGCCCGGCGCCGAAGAACACGCTCACTGCAGCTTCGGTGCTGGCGACAAAGGTATCCGGCTCGAAACGAAGCCTCTGTGTCTTGATCAGCGTTCGCTCTCCCTGGTCGCGGGGCGTATTGGCGAGTTCCACGGCGCCGCTCAGATCGATATACGCCTGATCTGTCGGCGCCTCACCGGAGTCAGCGGTAAGGATCCAGGGGACATTTTCGACTGGCCGATATTCGATCCGCACATCGCTTAACAACAGCCTACCCTCGTCGGGGCGCTCCTCCGCCCGCGCAGCCCATATCTTGTAGAGTAGACGCCCATCCTCGTCGGTACCGAAAATCTCTGCGTCTATCAGGTAGTAACCCAGCGGTAGGGATTCGCGTACTTCCCCGGGTTGAACTACCGTCGTACCAGCGCGGCTCCAGTACCAGCTCAAGCCGGCTGCCGCGGTCAGGAATGCAAAAACGTACAGGTTTCTGAAGTGCGGATAACTCATTTGCGATAACTAGTTCAGCTCTCGTGTGAATTCTAGCAGTCGCGGCTTCGCCGCGTGTATCATCGCGTTTGGTCTACTAAGATTCCCGCGCTGACGTCTTCAGGTATGCCTGGCCTTGATCTAAGCTCAGATCGACCAGCGGCGCCGATTTTTGCCCTCGGCCTGCGCTCAAACGACCTAATCCCTAGCAATTTTCCTCAGTCATGATGACGCACGCAGGTTGGGTTAGACTGTTTACTGGTCGAGCGTGTAACACAGCATGGATCCCAAAGCAGTCGCGAACCTTATCGAACAGGGCCTC
>SMWC01000095.1 GCA_004357505.1 Gammaproteobacteria bacterium
CGGAGATAACCCGGTAGATGCTGCCAGCAACGGTATCCAACTCAGTAGAAAATAGAGCGTGGCAAACGACATGAAGAATGCGAGCCACAGCCACAGGGTCGGCGCACTTTTACCTGCGGCAAACAGAAACGAAACTTTGGAGCGTACCGCGGCCGCTGCAGCCGGTGGAAGCTCGCTTAGTTCCGAGCAACCCATCGACCTCAGTATTGCGTTGGCCTTCTCCAATGCCTTCGCGGGCCGTACCTTGACGAGAAAATTAAGAGACTCGGGTAGGAAGAGATACACCAGCGGAAATACGAGCGCGGTCGCGAACCCGGCTACGGTGAACATGGTTCGCCAACCGAACTCCGGAATGATCGAAGCGGCGACTACGCCAGACAGCGTGGCGCCCACCGGATAGCCGGCTAACACGGCGCTGACCAGAAAGTTCTTGCACCGATCCGGTGCGTACTCGGCGGTCATTGTCGCCGCACTGGCCAGCATCGCTCCGATTCCAAGACCAGTCGCGAACCGCAAGCCCGTCAGCTGCGTGAGATTTTGGGCATAGGCCGTCAACAGAATGCCGGCGGACATGACCACGAGGCAGAGCAATATCAACGTTCTCCTGCCCAGATAGTCTGCCAACGGCGCCAAAAAGAGTGCCCCGGCAGTCATGCCGAATAGGCCGGCGCTGAAGACGATACCTAACGCTTCCGGCGAGATTGCCCACTCGGTTGCCAGCGCCCGCGCAGCGTAGGAGATAACCAACACGTCCATTCCGTCTACAACATTCACGAGAAAACACAGGATAACGACCGTGTACTGCAGGCCTGTCATCGGCCGGGAATCGATTAGCTTTCGAATGTCACTCATTCTCTGTGCCGTCTGTCAGTCGCGGAGCACTATACACGGGCCATATCACCGGCAGGATGCTCCCGGTATGAATCATGTTAAGTTGCGCGACCGCGCTCGCCGTACTTCTAGAAAGAGGTCGCCCAGTCAACTCTAAGTCATTGAGCACTCTAGTGGCACTGACAAAGTGACATGCACGAGTTGTGACTGAGCATTTGTTTTTTCGTATAATCGCAGATGCACAATAGACGGCACACCGACGTACGAAGGGGCTACCACTGACGCGTACACTCGGAACGATTGCCCTGAGCTGTATGCTCGGGACATGTACAGTACCGCCTTCCCTCCTCGAGCAGATTATTGCGTCGGGCGAAGTCCGTGTCGTCACAAGAAACACCCCGGCGACCTTCTACTACGGCATCGACGAGCCGCGCGGCATTGATTACGAGTTGGCCAAAGGCTTCGCCGATCATCTGGGCGTCAAGCTGCACATGTACGTGGCCGAGCGGTTCTGGCAGATCTTCCCGGATGTGATTGAGGGCAAAGCTCACATGGGCGCAGCCGGCCTGACCGTGACCGTGCCGCGGAAAAAGATCGTCGACTTCAGCCCGGCCTATCAGACTGTCCGGCAGGAAGTCATCTATCGGCGTGGAACCCGAAAGCCTTACGGACTGCAGGATATGCTGGACGGGGAGCTGGAAATACTCGCCGACTCGGCCTACGTCGCTACCCTGGAGAATGCGCGCCGGCAACTTCCGCAACTCACTTGGCTTGAAAATCGTGAAGTCGGGGTTGAAGAACTGGTTAAGCGGATTGTGTCCGGAGAGATCGACTACACGATCGTCGACTCTAATATCTTCGACCTTTTACAGCATTCCTATCCGGACGCGGGCGAGGCTTTCGCTATCGGCCCGGAAACGCCGGTCGCATGGGCACTGCCAAAGACGACCGATACTTCACTGCGTGAGAGTGTTTCAGCCTATTTCGCTGAGCTTCACGCCACCGGAGCACTGAACGCTATCCTCGACCGCTACTATTTTTCGACCAAGAAAGACTTCGATTACTTCGGATCGCGCGCCTTTGTCAGAGATTTTGAGTCGCGCCTGCCGAAGTACAAGGAGTACTTCCTGGCCGCAGCGATACGAACCGATTTTGATTGGCGTCTGCTGGCTGCGATGGCTTATCAAGAATCTCATTGGGATTCCAACGCTGTATCCCCTACCGGCGTCAAAGGCATCATGATGTTGACGTCACTGACAGCGGAAATGCTGGGAGTAGAGGACCGTACGGATCCGGAGCAGAGTATCCACGGCGGCGCCGAATATCTCGTGCGCGTGATCAAGAAAGTACCGGAGCGGATTAGCGAACCCGACCGCACCTGGCTTGCGATTGCCGCCTACAACGTGGGCTACGGCCACCTCGAAGACGCGCGGGTTATCACGCAGATACAAGGCGGCAACCCGGACTCCTGGCAAGACGTAAGGGAACGACTCCCGCTACTAAGTGAGCCTAACTGGTTCGAACGTGTTCCCAGAGGGTTTGCGCGCGGGCACGAACCGGTGATCTATGTCGATAATGTCCGGCGTTATTACGATATTCTGCGCCGGATGACTGCCGACGAGAACAGCGCAGCGGATGAAGCAGAGATCCTCGCCGACGCCGCGCCGCTCTGATCATTTTTCAGCGACGTTCGGCGAAAAACCCGGTTAACAATTGCGAACTCTGTTCCGCAAGCAGCCCCGCCGTCACCTCAATACGATGATTCAGCTCGGTACTCTGGGGAAGGTTGAACACGCTGCCACAAGCACCACTGCGCGGATCAGCTGCCGCGTAGACAAGTCTGGCTATCCTGGCATGCACCAGGGCACCTGCACACATCGAGCAAGGCTCCAATGTGACATAGAGCGTCGTATTCGGCAGCCGATAGTTGCTGAGCGTGGCTCCGGCAGCCCGGAGGACGAGCATTTCGGCGTGGGCGCTCGGATCATGCCTGGCGATTGGCGCATTACCCGATCCGGCGAGCACGTCTCCGTTCTCGCCGACGAGTACGGCGCCCACCGGCACCTCGCCTTCAACGGCCGCGCGGCGAGCGAAAGCCAACGCACGTTCCATGTAATCCTGATCGCTCTCGCCTCGATATGGACGAGTCATTCCCACTCGATGGTCGCCGGCGGCTTATTGGAGATGTCGTAGGTGACGCGGGAAATGCCGGGAATCTCGTTGCTGATTCGGCTCGCGACTCGATCGAGGAACTCGAATGGCAATCGCGCCCAGCGAGCTGTCATGAAGTCGACGGTCTCCACGGCTCTTAACGCGATGACATGATCGTAGCGCCGCTCATCACCCATCACGCCGACCGACTTCACGGGCAGGAACACGGCGAAGGCCTGGCTCACCTGATCGTATAAACCTTGCTTACGCAACTCGCCGATGAAGATGTCGTCCGCCCTGCGCAGAAGATCCGCGTACTCTTTCTTCACGACACCCAGGATGCGCACACCGAGGCCAGGCCCTGGAAACGGATGGCGCCCGACTAAGTCTTGAGGCAACCCCAACGCCGAACCGATCTTTCGGACCTCGTCTTTAAAAAGATCGCGTAGCGGTTCGACGAGCTTCAGCTTCATGCGCTCTGGCAATCCGCCGACGTTGTGGTGGGATTTGATCACATGAGCCTTGCCAGTGGCCGCGCCAGCCGACTCGATGACATCCGGGTAGATCGTGCCTTGCGCGAGCCACTTCACGTCCGATAGCTTGTCAGCTTCACGCTCGAAGATTCGAATAAACAATTTACCGATGATCTTGCGCTTTTCCTCCGCGTCAGCCACGCCTTCTAGCGCGGCAAGGAACTCTTCTTCGGCATTGACGCGCACCACCTGAACGCCGAGATGCTTATGAAACGTGTCCATGACCTGATCGCCCTCATGCAAGCGCAGTAGGCCATTATCGACAAAGACACAGATCAGCTGATTACCGATCGCCTCGTGTAAGAGAGCTGCGACGACTGAGGAATCAACTCCGCCCGACAATCCCAACAGCACACGCTGCGATCCCACCTTCGCCCGGACGCGATCGATGTGATCGGCAATAATATTCTCGGCGGTCCAGTCGCTCCGACAACCGCAGATACCGCGCACGAACTGCTCGATGATCTGCTGGCCACTCTGCGTGTGCGTGACCTCCGGGTGAAACTGCAGGCCATAGTAATGCCGTTCGGTATCAGCCATGCCCGCCAGGGGCGCATTCGCCGATACCGCGATGGTCTGGAAACCCGCCGGCAGTTGCTCCACCCGGTCACCATGACTCATCCAGACCTTGAGTGGATCTCCCGAGGTCCCCACGCCGCCCAATAGCCTATTGCCTTCGGTAAGCGTGACTTCCGCATAACCGAATTCGCGATGATCAGCGGACTCAACCCTGCCTCCCAGTTTCGCCGCGAGCGCCTGCATTCCGTAACAGATCCCGAGTAGGGGCACTCCCAGCTCAATGACTGCGTCGCTTAACCGAGGCGCATTCTCGCCGATCACCGATTCAGGGCCGCCGGACAGAATGATGCCCGCCGCCTGCAAGGCCTTGAGCGCCTCTGCGGATATATCGTGGGGATGAACTTCACTGTAGACGCCCGCCTCACGTACTCGACGTGCGATGAGTTGCGTGTACTGCGAACCGAAATCCAGGATCAGGATGCGGGCGCGGTTGGGGGCCGGTGACTCCTCGGCGCGTAGTGCGGCTTTCACTCGCCTACTCCGCCGTGCGGTAATTAAGGGGCTCCTTGGTGACCGTCACGTCGTGGACGTGGCTCTCCCTGCGGCCGGCACTGGTAATCCGAACAAATGTCGGCTTGGAGCGCAGCTCATCGATATTGCGGCTGCCCGTATAACCCATCGCAGCCTGAAGTCCACCGATCAACTGCTGGACGATTGCGGTCAGGCTGCCTTTATACGGAACTCTGCCCTCGATGCCCTCGGGAACCAGCTTCTCCAACTCCTCGCTGGCGTCCTGGAAATACCGGTCCGAGGAACCATGACGCTGCGCCATTGCACCTAAGGATCCCATGCCACGATAAGACTTGTAAGAACGACCCTGATAAAGCTCGACTTCTCCGGGAGATTCCTCGGTGCCCGCGAAGAGGCTACCGATCATGGTGCAGTGGGCGCCGGCGACGATGGCCTTCGCGATGTCTCCAGAGAAACGGATGCCCCCATCGGAGATAACGGGAACGTCTGTTCCGGAAAGCGACTCGGCGACCTCGGCGACCGCAGAAATCTGCGGAACTCCCACGCCGGCAACGATGCGTGTCGTGCAGATGGAACCGGGACCGACGCCGACTTTAACGCCGTCGGCACCCGCCTTGACCAACGCCTTAGCGGCTTCGGCCGTGACGATGTTACCGGCGAGAAGTTGCACGTCCGGGTGCTCGCGCTTGATCTGCGCGACTCGTTCCAGCACGCTGAGCGCGTGGCCGTGAGCCGTATCCACGACGACCAGATCCACGCCGGCTGCCACTAAAGCGGCCACGCGTTCATGCGTATCAACGCCGGTACCGACCGCGGCGCCCACTCGCAATGCCCCGAGCTCATCCTTCGAGGCCCGCGGATAATCGGTCGCTTTCTGGAAGTCTTTGGCGGTGATCATGCCGCGAAGCTGGAAATCGTCGTCGACGACGAGGACTTTCTCGATCCGGTGGCGATGCAGCAATGTCAGCACTTCGTCCTTGTCAGCGCCCTCGCATACCGTCACGAGCCGTTCCTTCGGCGTCATAACCGATGACACCGGCGCCTCGAGTTGGGTTTCGAAGCGCAGATCTCTGTGGGTGACAATGCCGACGAGCTCAGAACCTTCAACAACCGGCACACCGGAAATATTGTTTGCCTGGGTGAGCGCATTGACTTCGCGGATGGAGGCATCCGGCGACACCGTGATCGGATTACTGATCACACCGCTTTCATATTTCTTGACCCGGAGAACCTGGCGCGCCTGCTCCTCAGGCGACATGCTCTTGTGGATAATGCCGATACCACCCGCCTGGGCAAGCGTGATCGCCAACCGGGCGTCGGTCACGGTATCCATGGCTGCGGAGACGATCGGAATATTGAGCTTCAGCGACCGCGTCAAGCGAGTCACGAGATCGACTTCGCGGGGCAGAATCTCCGAATAGGCGGGCCGCAGCAGGACGTCGTCGAAGGTTAGCGCTTCGTGAGTGATCCGCATGGGGCAAGCTCCGGGCGCGATGCGTGCAGTTAATCGATCAATTCTACGCGCATGCCTCAGACATTGCATGTGGTAGCAACGACCCTGCTGCTACAGAGGACTACGGGTTCACTCACGTATAATGCGGCGATGGATAATCTCGAACTGCCGCTGGCCGAGGAGCGAGAAGTCTTCACGGTTGCCTCGCTTAATCGGGAGGCCCGGCAATTAATCGAGAACAACTTCGGCGTAATCTGGGTCGAGGGGGAGATCTCCAATCTGGCGCGGCCTTCCTCGGGCCACCTGTACTGGAGCCTCAAGGACGACAGCGCTCAAGTCCGCTGCGCGATGTTCCGCCAGGCCAATCGGTCGTTGGCATTCTCGCCGGAGAACGGTCAACAGGTGCTCGCGCGTGGCCGCGTCAGCCTCTACGAGGCAAGAGGCGAGTTCCAGTTGATTCTGGACTATATCGAGCAAGTCGGCGAAGGCCTTCTACGGCGACGTTTTGAAGAACTGAAGCGAAAACTTGCTGCCGAAGGGCTGTTTGCCGCCGAACGAAAAAAACCGTTGCCCACTTTGCCGCAGCGAATCGGCGTGATCACGTCGCCAAGCGGAGCCGCAGTTAGAGACGTCGTTACAGTACTCCGCAGGCGCTTTCCGGCCGTAGCGGTTCTAATCTACCCAACGGCGGTTCAGGGTGAGCGGGCCGCTGCTGAAATTGCCCGGACGCTCGAACTAGCGGATCGGCGAGGTGACTGCGATCTGCTGATCCTCACGCGTGGCGGTGGGTCGTTGGAGGATCTATGGTCGTTCAATGAGGAGGTCGTTGCCCGGGCGCTGGATGCGTTGGTTACGCCTGTCATCTCCGGTGTCGGTCACGAGGTAGACTTCACGATCGCGGACTTCGTTGCCGATGTGCGGGCGCCGACACCGTCGGGCGCCGCCGAGTTGGCGGTGCCGGAACAATCGGCGTGGCTCAGCACACTTGGCATCTTCGTCCGGCGACTCTCGCGAGCGGCGGCGCAGCAACTCGCCAGCGTTAGGCGTTTGCTGGACGGTCTGGCCCAGCGGCTAGATCGCAGCCACCCCGGCATCCAGTTACGCGAATCGAATCAGCGCCTCGATGATCTGGAGCTACGGCTCAGACTGAGCTGGCAGCGGCGACTGGGTGAACGCCGCTCGCAACTCGCCCAACTGATGGCCGTTCTGCGCGGCGCTACGCCGCGGCGCCAACTCGCCGGTATGCAAGAGCGCTACCGGTGGAGCGGCCGCGCCTTGGAACGCGCGATCATCCAACTAGTCGGTCATCGACAGGTCAGGCTGGAGCTTGCGGCACGCGCGCTTCAGACGGTCAGTCCCCTCGCGACGCTGGAGCGCGGTTATTCCATCGTCGTCAGTCAGAGTGACGGCAGCGTTGTAACGGACGCGGCCACCGTTGCGCCCGGTGCCGGTATCGACGTCCGCCTCGCACATGGCGAGCTAAGCGCCACGGTCAACGAATCCCGGACAAGCAACGACGCACAGACGAAATTATAACTGCGTTATTAAAAGCCATCGGGGCGCAAGACAAAGCAGGTGTTGGCGAGAAAGCGCGGTGTACACGCCAGTCTGCCGCTGCGGGGCCCCGCATCTTGAGCCGAGACTTAACGTAGTATTGTGCCGCTTCAGGGTTTTTAGTCTTTAGGCGCAAAGAAGCGGGCAATAGTCGGCCGAAACCGATCCATATCGACGAGGAAGGAATCGTGCCCCTGGATCGATCCTAGCTCGACGTACTCGAGTTCCCGGCCCGAAATCGACAGCTGCTCCGCCAGTTCGTGTTGCTGATGTGACGGGAACAGAAAGTCGGACTTGACGCCGACGATCATGATGCGCGGAGCTTCGATCTTTGCGAGCCCCGCCTCCACCGACGCGCCGTGATCGGCGACATCGAACAGATCACTGGCGCGGGATAAGTACAGATAGCAATTCGGATCGAACTGTCCCGTAAATTTATTTGCGTGATGCTCAAGGTATGCCTCGATTTCAAAGTCTACGCAGAACGGGTCATCGGGCTCACATTCTTCTGCGGTTCGTTCTCTGCCAAAACGTATCCGCCACTCCTCGGCAGAACGGTAAGTGATCATTCCGAGTTTGCGAGCAAGCCGCATGCCGATCAGCGGCATCGTAGCCGCGTCATAGTTGCCCGACTGCCAGTTCGGATCGCGTCGAATCATTTCTCGTTGCAGCGACCGCAACGCCGTCGAGAATGCTAATGATCGCGATCCTGAGGAGATCACGATGAGGCCGTCGGACGTTCCAGGAAAAAGAATTTCGAAGGCGAGCGCACTCATGCCGCCCATCGACGGGCCAACGACGGCATGCACTCGCTTGATTCCCAGAGCTTGAAGGACCTCCCAGCCGCCGCGCGCCACATCCTCGAGCGAGAGAACCGGGAATGCAATCCGATAGGGCTTCCCCGTCTCGGGATCGATCGACGCGGCGCCGGTAGAGCCGAAGCAACTGCCTAGAGAGTTGACGCAGACCACGAACAACCGGCGGGTGTCGATCGAGCGACCCGGCCCTATTATCTCCTCCCACCAACCTGGCGACGGGTCCTCCGGCGAAGAGGCCGCATGCGCCGAGGGCGAGAGTCCGGTGAAAATCAACACCGCGTTGTCGCGACGTTTGTTGAGCTCGCCCCAGGTCTCATAAGCAATCGTTGGACGCA
>SMWC01000096.1 GCA_004357505.1 Gammaproteobacteria bacterium
CCTGAAACTCGACATTAGGTTACTGCAATCTAGACGCTGAAGAAGGTCACGATGAAGATGTGCGAAAATGCGAGATCTGTATCTCTTCTCCGACATCGGCATAATCATCCGCGGCGCGACCGGCTCGAAATTCGCCCCAGTTGATGGGCTCGTAGAGAGGCGGGTTGTTCTCGTCGCATACACTCGGCAACGGTGCATAATTCGCCTCGTAGGACGGATTGAAAAAGAATGCTGCGCTATACCGCTCGAGATGACTGTTCGCGACGACACGGTGCAGCGGCGCTTTATAGCGGTCATTAGACCAGACCTGGACAATGTCGCCAATGTTAATGACCAGCGCATCGTCTTGGGGCTCCACCAGATACCAGCGGCCTCGTCGCTTGACTTGCAGCCCCGCGACCGAGCTTTGCATCAGCACGGTCAAAGCGCCCGCGTCCGTATGATGGCTGATGCCGAGATGGCCCTTCTCCGGAACGGTCGGCGACTCTGGAGTCGCTGGCTCCGCGCACAACGGATAATAGTTCAAACGGAGGAAGCTGCTGTGCTCGGGCTCAAACGCCCTATTTAGATCTGCCGGCGCTGCGCCCAGAATCATCGCGATACTCGACAGCAGGTGTCGAGCTATTCGCTCGCAAGCATCCGTATAGGCTCGCAGCGTAGTCTTGAATTCGGGCAGTGACTCAGGCCATTGCGGAACGGCTCCCGCGAGTGGTCCCCGAGTCTCCGGCGGTCCCACATCGAAGATTTCTTTCCAGTCCAGAACGTTCTTTGTGAGTTCCCGATCGAAAAAACCCCAGGCGTTGTCTGACGTGCGGATGATGGACCGTTTCTCGGCACTCGGCAGGCTAAAAAACCGGGCCATTTCGCGGAGGGTGTCTTGGCGCAGCGCCTGATCGATTCCGTGGCCCACGATCTGGAAGAAGCCCCATTCCTTGCACGCGTGATCGAGCAACCTCATGACCTCGTGACCGTCGGGCAGGTTCCGGAGATCGATAATTGGTATCTCAGTCTGTGGCAATGTTAATCACTCAAAGGCATCGCCGTGCGATAACAAAAGTGAGCTATTTATTGCGTCGGGTCTGGAGCGTCGTGATCGAAATGTTTATTCCAGTGAGAGCCATCACAAAAGGGTTTATTTTTCGACTCTCCGCAGCGACACAGATCAAACTTCTCTTTGAAGGCTCCTTGATTCCACCGAGTATCTTCCAACTCCACTTTTCCTTGAATGGCGTAGGGACCATTAGGGGCAATGAAAACTGATACCGAATCTGAAGAAAAGATCTGTTCTTTGCCGTCAATAGAATAACTCAGTGCCCCGGATGGGCACTTGTCAATGGCGGCTATGATCTCTTCTTTAGACGCCCCGTTGGCGTCGACAAAGGGCTCCTTGTCGATTCGAAACACCGACTGCAGTGAGTCGGTACAAAAACCAGCATGGGCACAAATCCCTCGATTGTCATGTATGGTGATCCCGTTGCCGATAAAGTCTTCGCGTTTATCAGGCGTGCGGACATCGAGTTTGTCACCGGAAAATCCGGTCGCTACATGCGTGCCATCACAGAAGGGTTTATTGTTGGAATCTCCACAGCGACAAAGTGCCACCTTGGCTTTAACCTCGATCTCTTCCCCCTTGGCATTTTTAAGGCTTTGTAGCCCTTCGAAAAGATAGGGCCCGTTTTCCATACAGGTAACTTTGACTCTATTAGTATCGGTGCTCAAATCCAACTCTCCTATGCCCAGCCAACAGGGCGGCAGCCTAGCCCGGTATTTCGTGGTCCAGATCGAAAGTGGTCAAAAACCATACGGGAAATCTGCGCCATGCCAAAGAAACGATACAACGCCGAATAGATGATTCACAAGCTTTGTGAAGCTGATATGGCGCTGGGATAAGAAAATCAAGAATTACCAAATCGACGCAAAGCTGCGTAAACTGACTTTCAAACTAGAGCAGTTGATTTAGGCACGCCACATGACCGAGGCGCTTTATGAGGCCTGCAGGAACGGTCCCAACGAGCCGCTGCTGAATTGGGTTGCCGACGCGCGTGCGCGAACGATCGGGCTTGTCGACGACCTGACCGATAAGCAGCTGCGCGTAGAGAAGCTCGATATCGTCAACCCGCTGGACTGGGAGATCGGCCACACCGCGCACTTCGCCGAGCTGTTCGTGCTGCGCGCGACACAAGACCGCCCGCCCCGGCTTGCCAACGCAGATGCGCTATTTGACTCGATCGCCATTGAGCACGCCGTGCGCTGGGATCTTCCACTACCGGATCGAAGTCGCCTTTACCACTACCTCCACGAAGTCCGGGACGACTTGCTAGAGTTCATCTCCAGCGCGGAAACGTCCGGACTCGGTGCAGAGGCACGCTACCGGTGCCTTCTGGCCGTGTTCCACGAGGACATGCACACCGAGGCATTCACCTACACGCGCCAGACCATGGGGTACCCGCCGCCCGAGCTCGAGAGTGTGGCTGATAGACCGGCGCAGGATGCGGGGCCTTTTCCGGGTGATACGGCCGTGCCCGGTGGCCGGGTCCGTCTCGGCGCCGAACGCGATGCGGGCTTCGTGCTCGACAACGAGGCCTGGGCGCACGACGTAACGGTCAAGCCTTTCCGGATTGCGCTCGCCGCCGTCACCCAGGCGGAGTTCGCGCAATTCGTCGAGGATGGCGGCTATGAGAACCGGCGCCACTGGAGCGATGAGGGTTGGGCGTGGCGGGAGTCCACCCGGGCAACGGCACCGCTTTATTGGCGTCGGGACGCTGCGGGCGGATGGGAGCGGCGCGACTTCGATCACTGGCTGCCGCTCGAGCCGCACCGCGCCATGCTCCACGTGTGCTGGTACGAGGCCGACGCGTTCTCACGCTATCAGAACCGGCGCCTACCGACCGAGCTCGAGTGGGAAGTTGCCGCAGCCGCCGAGCCGGCTGCGGATGGCCGCGGGCTGGCGCAGACGAAGCGCCCCTACCCCTGGGGAGCCGCGCCGCCGAGTTCGGAGCGCGTCAATATGGACTGGACTGCGATGGGCGCGCTCGATGTCGGCGCACTTCCAGACGGTGCAAGCGCCTTCGGCTGCCGCCAGATGCTCGGCAATGTCTGGGAGTGGACCGCGGATACGTTCGCACCTTACCCCAGCTTCGAACCCGGTCCCTACCGAGAGTATTCTGCGCCGCTTTTCGGCTCGACCAAGGTTCTACGCGGCGGCGCGTGGCCCACTCGTTCACGCCTGATTCGAAACACCTGGCGTAACTACTACGAGCCCCATCGCCGAGATGTATGGGCCGGACTTCGAACCTGCGCGCTTTGATCCGGATCGCAGTACCCCCGGGCGCGGGTGCGCGCTCCGGTAACTGGATCTCGGCAACCCGCTGGGGGCGCTTGTTAAAAGACCTCGGTCAGCGCACGCTGATCCGGGAAGGCTGGAGCGGTGAACCGGCCGACTGTCTGTTGGCGCTCCATGCCCGGCGCAACGCCCGCGCTATCCAGGCGTTCCGCCGCGCCTATCCCGACCGATTGCTGGTCGTCGTGTTAACCGGCACCGACCTGTATCGCGACCTCCACACACACGCGAGCGCACGCCGCTCGCTCGACCTAGCTGACCGTCTGGTCGTCCTCCAGCCCGAAGCGATCGAGGCGCTGCCGCCTGCCGTTCGGGACCGCGCGCACGTCATCTACCAATCGGCTCGGCCGCTCCACCACGCACCCACTCCGCGGCAGCGCAGTTTCGATGTCGCGTGCGTAGCGCACTTACGTGCTGTCAAAGATCCGATGCGCGCGGCGATGGCCTCTCGCGCGCTGCCCCTGGCGTCCCGGATCCGGATCATCTCTGCCGGCGCTGCGGTGACCCCCGCACTGGAAGCGCGCGCTAAACGCGAGACCGAGAAGAACCCACGTTACACCTGGGTCGGTAACCTCACACCCGGCGGCGCGCGCCGCTTGATCGCCAGAAGCCGCATCCTGGTCGTGAGTTCGCGAATGGAGGGGGGCGCCAACGTGATCGCCGACGCACTCGTCGATCGAACTCCGGTCCTCGCCTCCCGAATTTCCGGCAACATCGGCATGCTCGGCCGCGACTACCCGGGTTATTTCGACTTCGGTGACACCGGTGCACTGACCGATCTCTTGCACAGGTGTGAGCGCGAGCCGAGCTTCCTACGAACCCTCCAAGCTCGGTGCAACGCGCGCCGGCATCACTTCATGGAGTCGACCGAGCGCAAAGCGTTCGGCAAATTATTGAGTTCGCTTTTCTAGCACTCACGGGTAACCCAGGTCGCACCACGGCTGCTCGCAATCGGCGCGGTCCACCAACGCCTTGCCGAACGAATGCTGGGACTCGGGTATCAACGCAGCGATCTCGATCCAGTACACCGGAGTTGATACCGATCAGCAGCGTAAGCACCGCAGCCGGGACGAACCGATCCCTTTGTACCTCGAGGCCTGTAATTTACTAGTATCTCATTGTTTTATAACGTAAACAGTGAGTAGTCGTCTGCTCGACCAATACGGAGATGCCGCAAAGAGGGTTCTTTGTGGCAGACTCTAACACTCGGCAGAAGAAGAACCATTTATGGGGGCATGATGGCCGAGAATGTGAAGAGCGACGTTAAAGAAGCGCAATTCGATTTGTGAGGACTCGATAGATGAATATTATTGTGAAAAATTCAGTCAGGCGCCTTTCGTTTCTAGCTCCAGTAGTCCTGTTTGCTGTGATGAATGTCGAAACCACACATGCGGACTCGGTCAAGATTCTAGCGTGGAATATTACCGGGGCACAGGTGTCTGGAAACGCAATCAACCTAGATATCGCCTCAACGATATTCAGCCAGGAAGACGCCGACATCATCCTGCTCTCCGAGACTCGCAGAGCAGGGAGTGACTTAGCCGGCGTTCTGGATGGGACGTATACATTGGCTGCCGCCAGCGGTGACGGGCAAGATATCTGGGTGCGTAACACTGAACGTTTTTCCGTAGACGAGGACTCAACGGGGAGCTGGAGTGTTTCCGGGGGGAGAGGTACACAGGACGGTGTCTGGGCGGAGCTTGTAGACGACCAGTCAGACCAGCGTTTATTCCTGTACAACGTTCACTTACCGATTCCTGCAAACTTTCGTAACAGGGAGACAGACCTCGAGTTCAATAATGCACCTCAGCAACAGGGTATTTGCGACATCATTGCGCAAATGGAGGCCGATGCCGATAACGGCATTGTGATCATTGGCGGAGACTTTAATGACGTAGGTCTGGCCGAGAACGAGAGTGTTATTGACTATTTGACCGGAACGGGAGTTATTGCCGCGGTGCCGGGTTGCAGCTCAACAGACATAGCCATGACTGACGCGGTTAATGTGGATGTCAGCCATATTCTCGGTACCGGCGATGCGGATCTGTATAGCAACGCTAATAAAATGACCGCTGCTGAAGTCGGTTTTGGCCAGCATGGGTACGTAATGATTAGCGTGGCGCTCTCTGACATTCGTTGACAGGTGAGTTGCGGGCAGCCGCGTCAAGTTACCGCTACACCGTTTGTTTTTTGCTACCGGTAATTTGAATGCAGACATGGAAGTTAAACTGGCGCACCGAAGAG
>SMWC01000008.1 GCA_004357505.1 Gammaproteobacteria bacterium
GGTGAACACCTCGCCGAGAAAGAAATACGAGCCGGCTTGGTGATGGAGAAGATTCGTGTGCTTGCCTATCCAGCCGAGGCCCGCATTGCGCGCCAGGCCTTTCTCCAGCACGGGCGCGCTGTCGACAAAGACTCGGTAACCGAACGGACCGATCTGAGTTTCAATGTGCTGCGCCAGCCGGCGTAAGCGTTGCCTCAGAACCTTGTGATAATCACGGCCTAGGGCATAACGCGCGATATAGGCGCGATTCGGATCCGCAAGTACGCTTTCCGCCTCACGGCTGTTGCCGGGCCAGTAGTCCATCCTCCCGGATATTACCCGCACGGTGCCAGGTACGAGAGCGTCGGGGTGCGAGCGCTTTGAACCATGCCGCGCCATATAGCCCATATCGCCATGACGTTGGCGGTTGAGCCAGTCTTGCAGTCGACGCTCATCTTCGGCCAGCTCGACGCCAGCAATGCCGATTTGCTGGAAGCCCAACGCTGTGCCGCGACGTTTGATCTCGGTGGCGAGCTCCCTGAGGCGCGCGGGGGACAAGTCAAGTTTTGGCGCTGAGGCATTAGTCATGAAGGGCTAGTGGTCCAACAAGGTTAGATCTGTGGGCTCAGTGAGTCGTGATCGGACCACAAGTATAATCGTCTAGATGTTAGAACTCCCTGCAGAGATCTATTCGGCCCGACAGGTGCGCGAGTTAGATCGTTTCGCGATCGACACGCTCGAGATCTCCGCTTATGAGTTGATGTGTCGAGCCGGGGAGGCCGCACTGCACTCCTTAACGAGCCACTGGCCGCAAACTTCGCGGCTGGCGATCTTCTGCGGTGCCGGCAACAATGCCGGTGACGGTTACGTCTTGGGGCGGCTCGCGGCACGCGGCGGACTCGATGTGCGCGTCATCGCGGTGGTACCAACGGAGCGGTTGTCCGGTGCGGCGGCGCTCGCCTGGGAGGAGTTCAGTGCCGACGGCGGGAAGATCGAGCCCTACGCTACCGATGTGTCGCTTGCGGACGAGGTGATCGTTGACGGCGTGCTCGGCACCGGTCTCGACCGAGACCTTGACGGTGCGTTGCTGGCGGCGGTTGTTGCGATGAACGCGGCGCCGAACCCGGTACTCGCTCTGGACATTCCGACCGGGCTTCATGCCGACACCGGTATGCCGATGGGAGCCGCCGTGCACGCTGCGGTAACGATCACATTCGTCGGTCTCAAAGCAGGCCTGTTTCTCGGCCTGGCGCCCGATTATCGCGGCGTCTTGGAGTTCGCGGGGCTCGGCATTCCCGATGAGCTGTATGGCCAACATGCGGCAGCGCTTGAGCGCTTGGGCACCAGTGTCTTGCGCGAGGCCCTGCCGCCGCGGCGACCATCCGCACACAAGGGGACCCACGGCAGCCTGTTGTTGGTCGGCGGATCGCCTGGAATGGCAGGTGCCATCCGTCTCGCGGCTGAAGCAGCGCTGCGTGCCGGTGCGGGTCTGGTGCGCGTCGCTACCCATCCCGACTGTGCAGCTGCGGTTATCGCCGGTCGGCCCGAAATCATGTGCCAAGGACTGACCGATCCGGCTGATCTAGACGCGCTGGTCAAGGCTGCCGATGGCGTGGTGTTGGGCCCTGGGCTCGGCCGGTCGGATTGGGGACGGCGCTTGATGGAGCGGCTCCTCGCGACCGAGTTGCCGATGGTGCTCGATGCGGACGGATTGAACCTGCTCGCTGAGCAGCCACGGCCCCGCGGCAATTGGGTGCTGACCCCGCACCCTGGTGAGGCGGCCCGTCTGCTGCAGTGTAGCGTCGAGCAGGTTCAGTCAGATCGCCTGCAGGCGGTTCTGGATCTCGTCGAACGTTACCAGGCTGCCGTCATTCTCAAGGGTGCCGGTAGTCTTGTCGCGAGTCCGGGTGAGACGGTCGTCGCCGTCTGCGACCGAGGAAACCCGGGCATGGCGACCGCCGGCATGGGCGATGTCCTCGCCGGGATCGTGGGCGCGTTGCTGGTGCAGACGGCAGACGGGCCTTTGGCGGCACGGGCCGGCGTGTTGCTCCACGCGTTGGCCGGTGATGCGGCAGTGTCCGACGGTCAGCGCGGGCTCATTGCACGGGACCTGATGCCCCATATTCGGCGATGGGCGAATCCGTCTTAGCGCGCGCAGGGCTGACCTTCCGACTCGATTCGGAGGCAATCCTCAAGGCGCGGGCTGGGGAGATCGCCCGTTGTTGGCGGGACCTGGGGCCCGACTCGCTGTTGGTCGGTTTGCGAGGTGAGCTTGGCGCGGGCAAGACGACCTGGGTTCGAGGCATGCTCGAGGGCCTGGGTTACCCGGGCAGAGTGCCGTCGCCAACCTATACGTTGGTCGAGCACTATGCGCTCGGGACGATCACGGTGGTGCACGTGGATCTGTATCGCCTGACCGCGTCAGGGGAGCCGGCCGACGCGTTAGAACTCGAATCCCTGGGGCTTCGTGATTGGCTGGCTCAAAGCCGTACCTGGCTGTTGGTGGAGTGGCCCGAACGTGCTCCGGCATTGGCTGCCCGTTGCGACCTGACGATCGGCATCGAGTTCGCTGGCGCTGAACGACGCACGGTCCATCTGCAGCCTCGCTCTGCGGCCGGTGAGCTGGCCCTTAAAGGTTTAGCCGAAGGTGCTGAAGTTCATTCGAGTTAAAGTGCCTAGGGTTATATTTTCAATAGATAAATATTGAAATCTTCCTGAGAGTTTGTAAACATGACCGCGCTCGTTCAGGGAGAGTAAGTGGGTTGAAGTTGAGATTCCGACCGTGCGATCTGCTCTATGTCGTGCTCGGCAGCGCGTCATTCGGCGCGCACAGCACCGAACTTCAGGGATTGCGCGTCTGGTCGGGTCCCGAATCGACGCGGGTCGTAATCGATCTCTCCAAGGCCACGGCGCACCGGGTTTTTTCTCTCCAGGCCCCCGACCGGCTTGTCATCGATCTGACCGATACGCACCTCTCGTTGTCGACCGGATTTCCCGCGCCGCGCGGTTTTGTTGCCGGGATACGAACGGGCGCGCGTCCCGGTGGCGAGTTCAGGGTCGTATTGGATCTGACGCAGGTCGTCAAACCCAATACGTTCCTGCTCGAGCCCAACGACACCTACGGTCATCGCCTCGTCGTCGACTTAAGGCCGTTGCATGCGGCGTCGATCGTCCGGCTTCCGCCACAGGCGGCGGCCGATGGTGCCCGTGATCTCATTATTGCGATCGATGCCGGCCACGGAGGTGATGATCCCGGCGCGACCGGACCCCATGGAGTTCGCGAGAAAAATGTTGTGTTGGCGGTCGCGCGCCGGCTGGCAGAAGAAGTCCAGCGCCAGCCCGGCATGCAACCGTTGCTCATTCGCAGTGGTGATTACTTTATTTCCCACCGTGAACGCATGGAACTTGCGCATCGCGCTGAGGCCGATCTATTCGTCTCGATCCATGCGGACGCTTTTCGCAATCAGCACACTCGCGGTGCCACGGTCTATATTTTGTCGCAGAAAGGCGCGACGGATGAGGCAGCGCGGCGGCTTGCGGAACGAGAGAACGCGTCGGATCTGCTCGGTGGTGTATCTCTCAGCGACAAGGACCAGCTGCTAGCCGGTGTGTTACTGGACCTGTCGCAGAGCGCTGCCATCAGCGCGAGCTCCAGCGTCGGTGCCTACGTCATCAAAAGGCTGGCGCGCATCACCGAGATACGCAAGTCGCAAGTACAACAGGCGCCGTTCCTGGTGCTGAAATCCCCAGACGTTCCCTCGCTGCTGATCGAAATCGCCTATATCTCCAATCCAGTGGAGGAGCGCGCGTTAACTGACTCAAGATTTCAATCTGACCTTGCAGCGGCTATTCACGACGGCATCGTAGATTACTTTCGTGCGAGCCCGCCACCGGACAGCTATCTGGCTCTGCATCCGCCCCCGGTTCGCAAAAGCCCGGTTCGACATGTCATCAGCCGCGGTGAGACTTTGTCGGAAATCGCCGAGCGTTATCACGTCCGCCTCGCCGCACTGAAGCGCTTCAATCAGATCACGGGCGATGTGATTCGCATCGGCCAGGTCCTGACTATTCCGATCTAGGGGCGCAGCGCGGCTGATGCGTCAGCCTGAGACTTTCACTGCCAGGCGGCCGCTCCTACAATAGCGAACGTGACCATCCGGGTGCTCCCCTCACAGCTTATCGATCAGATTGCCGCCGGCGAGGTCATCGAGCGTCCCGCCTCGGCGCTGAAAGAACTCGTGGAGAATAGTCTTGACGCGGGCGCGACGCAGGTCGACATCGAGATCCAGGCCGCCGGAACACGCTTAATTCGAATCAGAGATGACGGCGTCGGTATCGCGAAAGATGAACTGCCGCTAGCGTTGTCGCGTCACGCGACGAGCAAGATCGCGAGCCTCGACGGGCTGGAGCGCGTGGTGACGCTGGGATTCAGAGGCGAGGCGCTGCCCAGTATCGCTTCTGTGGCCCACTTGAAGCTGACCTCGCGGGCGCGAGGTGAAGACTCGGGCTGGTCGATCGAGTCCGATGGTGGCAACCTCAGCCCGCTTCGACCAGCCGCGCATCCACCAGGAACAACACTGGAAGTCCGGGACCTTTTCTTTAACATGCCCGCGCGGCGTAAATTCCTACGCACCGAGCGTACCGAGTTCGCCCATATCGACTCGGTCGTACGTAGCCTCTCGCTGGCACGTTTCGATGTCGCGTGGCAGCTGAGACATAACCAGCGTGCGAATCTTGCTTTGCCGCAGGCGCACACCCGCGAGACGCATGAAGCACGTCTGCGTCAAGTATGCGGGGAAAGCTTTTTGGAACATGC
Organism: Gammaproteobacteria bacterium; assembly: GCA_004357505.1. GTDB lineage: Bacteria > Pseudomonadota > Gammaproteobacteria > Steroidobacterales > Rariloculaceae > SMWC01. The sequence continues at coordinate 4,796 of SMWC01000008.1, forward strand.
GCGTTTCTTCGAACGTGACATCGAGGGCATGCGACTCTTTGGTTGGCTCGCCGACCCGACGTTCTCCCGAAGCCAGGCCGACATGCAGTACACCTTCGTTAATGGCCGCGTGGTTCGCGATAAGGTGTTGCGTCATGCCGTGCGCCTGGGTTATCGGGACGTGTTGTTTCAAGCCCGGCAGCCAGCCTATGTGGTGTTCCTGGAACTCGATCCTCGACGCGTCGATGTCAATGCCCATCCCGCGAAGTTGGAAATTCGATTCAGGGATTCCCGTCTGGTCCATGACTTTGTGTTTCGCACGGTGGAGTCTGTGCTCGCGACGACGCTGGAGTCCGGGCAGCGAGACGCGATTCGACCACCGGCGCACGCGACCGATCAGAGGCCTGTTGAGCCCGTGCCGCAACGGCTACTGGGTTTGGGCGGGCGACGCGACGTCGCTGAGGTTCGCGAGAATGTTTCGCTCTACGACGTGCTGCATGGGCGGCCCGTGCCGCAACCCGCTGAGCAGGAGCTGCCACCCTTAGGGTTTGCGCTTGCCCAGCTATCCGGGATCTATATTCTTGCGCAGAACGATGAGGGATTGATCATCGTCGATATGCACGCTGCTCATGAGCGCGTCACGTATGAACGGCTGAAACAATCTCTGGGCGAGGACAAGCTCAAATGTCAACCTTTGCTGGTGCCGATCTCGATTAGAGTGTCCGAGCGTGAAGCCGAGGCTGTGGACCTCCATGGGGAAGAACTATCGCGGCTAGGGCTAGTCGCCGTACGTCGAGGGCCAGAAGAAATCCAGATCACGGAAGTGCCGCTACTGTTGAAGGGGACCGAAGTGGAACCGCTGATGCGGGACGTGCTTAGCGACTTGCTGGCAGCGGCAGGCGTCGATCGAGTGGCAGGCGCAGCCGAAGCGCTGCTGGCGACGATGGCCTGTCACGCTGCGGTACGGGCGAATCGCCAACTCAACCTCGAGGAGATGAACGCGTTATTGCGAGAGATGGAGAGCACCGAAAGAAGCGACCAGTGTAATCACGGCCGCCCAACCTGGACGCAAATCACGATCGCGGAGCTCGACCGGTTGTTTCTCCGCGGCCGGTGAGAGCGAATTGGCCGGCGGGTCTGATCGGGTAATGTGCGTCTGTCTGACTGGCCCCACTGCCTGTGGCAAGACCGAGTTGGCGCTAAAGCTCGCAGAACGCATTCCGCTCGAGATTGTCAGCATGGACTCCGCGCTCGTCTATCGCGACATGGATATCGGCACAGCCAAACCGTCCGCCGCAGTTCGAGCCGTCGTGCCACACCACCTCATCGATATCGTCGATGCCGCGGATACTTACTCTGCCGGGCGGTTCGCCAGAGACGCGGGCGTAGTAATTAATGGCATCACGGCTCGTGGTCACTTGCCGCTGATAGTAGGCGGCACACATTTATATCTGCGTGCATTGCGTGACGGTTTGGCGAATCTGCCGCAGGCTGACCCATCGATTCGGCAGCGCTTGGACGCCGAGGCCGCAACTTCCGGGTGGCCTGCGCTGCATGCGCGCTTGACCGACGTAGACCCTGAAGCTGCGGCGCGGATATCGCCGAACGATTCGCAGCGTATACAGCGGGCGCTGGAGGTCTATGAATTGACCGGCGAAGCGTTGAGTGTCCAACAGCGGCGGCCGCGCACTGATGATCGACCGACGGTAAAGACGTTGGCTCTGTTACCCGACGACCGAGTTGCGTTAGCAGAGCGGATCGAGCAGCGGTTCGACGCGATGGTGGAGGCGGGCTTCATAGAGGAAGTCGAGAGACTCAAAGCCCGGGATGACCTGAATTCGACAACGCCTGCGATGAGGGCAGTGGGCTACCGCCAGATCTGGGCTTACCTGGCGGGCGAAACTGACTGGCATGAGGCCCGTGCGCGTGCGATCGCTGCTACTCGACAGCTCGCGAAGCGGCAGCTAACGTCGCTGCGCTCGGATTCGGCTGCGGAATATCTATCGCTGGCCAGCCCGGATCTCGAACGGACCCTCCTTAGCCGTGTCCGGGAGTACTCTTAATTAAAGGAGGGCTTGATCTATGGGCTTTGTGCTAATATTTCGAGCCTGTGGGATGACACTTTAATAGTGAATAACGGAGTTTAGGCTTAACAAAGCCACAGCGGGTGCGGGAAGCAACTTCGGCCCTGATCTCGAAGAACCGAACAATAAGGAGATGTCCATGGCCAAAGGTCAGTCATTGCAAGACCCGTTTTTGAATGCCTTGCGTAAGGA
>SMWC01000097.1 GCA_004357505.1 Gammaproteobacteria bacterium
ATCGTGCATGGACAACACCAGAACCGGAAGATCGCGGGATTTGCTTCTGATCTTCTTGAGTAGCTCCAAGCCATCACTATCGGCAAGAGAAAGATCGATGATTACGACATCCGGCTCCGCCGAGTCCAGTGATTGCATAGCTCCATTCACGGTCGCCGCGTCACCGCAAACCACGAGGTCCTGTTCGGCGTTGATGAGCTGGCTCAACCCCTGCCGTACGATTGGGTGATCGTCGACAATAAAAACACTTCGCGGCTGGCTATCTAGATCGTTCACAGGCACTCGATCATCCAACGGGATTCTTTCTCTACCAGGGCCTTATCGGGATCAACCGATATCCCAGGGCAGAGTATAACCAATGACGTCGCTGTCAGGTCTGCAGGATACACGCTGAGCCGTATGTCGCCGAATGGCGCGCCGAAGCTGATGGAGCGGGCGAAGGGAATCGAACCCTCATCATCAGCTTGGGAAGCTGAGGTTCTACCTTTGAACTACGCCCGCAAATCTGGAGTGTCCAATAGTGTACCTACGGTGCTGTTCGAACCCAATACTCCCAATCGGTAGAGAAAAGGTCGTAGTCTAATAAGGGCTGGATTGCCTGCGCTTGGCAAAATATTTCTTTCGGCACAGAATGGCTCCACACTGACTGCGGTCAAACGGTTACAGGCTGTGCATTCTCTAAGAAATTCGGTATCCAAGCGCCTTTACACATGGCGACTCAAGAGTGACGAATGCGCAAAAGTGTGGACAGGTCAGTATTGGCAAGAACGTGACGGTGAACGTGTAATTTCGTGCATTAGTTGCCCGAAATTCCTTGCCGAAGAAGTTGAGTGCTCCATTCCGTTTAGCAGTCCAATTCGCAAGTGTGTTTCTGCTGCCCAAGAAGCAAACCTGCATTCTCTATCAGGAAAAACTCTCCTGGAAATCGGTTTCGGGAAGCATTCCATACCCAGAAAGCTGGTAGAAGATGCCGGTGGTACATGGACCGGTATCGATCCGATGCTTCCTACATCCAAGCAAGCAACTGTTGGCGGACGTGGATTCGGGAAAGTAGCGAATATTCCTTTTCCCGATTGCACCTTCGATGTCGTCGCAGGCATACAGTCAATCGAGCACTGGTTTGAGCCATGGGCAGATGCTAGTTTGGAGACAGGCTATGCGGCAAGCTTGCAGGAAGTTTATCGCGTTTTAAAACCTGACGGATCCATCTACTTTTGTGCCCCTATCCATCTCCATGGCCATGAAATGTTTATCGTGGGGGATGTTCAGCGTATCCGTAGGTTATTTGACCCACTTCCGTGGAAGAACATCACGATAGAAAGATGGCGAGAAGACTATTCTCCTCTTGAAAGATATCGGACCCCGGACAGAGACGTAAAATTATGGGAACGATCTGTAACCAGTTATCCCAGAGAGTTGCTTGAAGACATTCTGGAGAACCGATCCGTGTCGCTTATAACAATCAAGGCAGAGAAATAAGTTTGAACACTCGGATTAAAGAAAATCATTCGATCTGCGTCGAAGCCAACTGTTGGATGTGAAAATAGGCTCATGGCGGACAGACAACTTCGAAAGATTCGCAGTTTCGTGCGCCGACCCGGACGGATTACTGCTGCGCAGCGTAAAGCACTGATCGAACTGATGCCGCGCTTCGGCATCGAGTTTCAGAATGAGCCGCTGGACCTCGAAACCGTTTTTGGACGCAGCGGACCACGACTACTCGACATCGGCTTCGGCGCCGGCGAAGCGTTATTGACTTCGGCGGCTAACAACCCCCAAGTCGACTATCTCGGCGTGGAGGTCTACGAGCCGGGCATCGGACGCTTATTACTGTTGCTCGAACGAGCCGGCCTCTCCAATGTCCGCATCATCAAGCGAGACGTCGTCGAGGTGCTGGGAAGTATGCTGGCAGATGCGTCTCTCGACGGCGTAAACCTGTTCTTTCCTGACCCCTGGCCGAAGAAGCGTCACCACAAACGCCGTCTCGTACAGCCCCCGGTCGCGCGTGAGTTCGGCCGCGTCATCAAGCCCGGTGGGTTATTGCATTTCGCGACGGACTGGGAAGATTATGCTCAGCACGCACGGGATGTCATCGGCGCTGATGGCGCCTTTACCGCAGTGCCTCCTGAGAAGCTCGAACCCGACCCCGTGAAGTTGCGTCCGCCGACCAAGTTCGAACGCCGCGGGCGGCGGCTCGGCCACAGCACCTGGGATCTGCTGTACCTAAGACGCGAAACGGCGGCGATTGACGACTAGCGTCGGAAACGCCCTACGTACTCGCATCCGCGGGAGTATGGTCATGAAACCAGGACTTGAAGGCCAGCAATAAAAGTAGTCCGGGAATCGCCACCAATGTGGAAAACACGAAGAAAGGTACCCAACCGATTTGAGTCACCATCCAACCGGTGGGTGCGGTCAGCACGACCCTCGGCAACGTAGCCAGCGCTGAGAGCATGGCGAACTGAGTCGCCGTGAATCGCCGGTCGGTAAGGTAGGCCATCAAGGCCAACAAAGCGGCGGTACCCATCCCCTGGGTCAGGTTCTCGAACGCAACCACGCCCGCAAGCCACCACAGGTTGTAACCGACCATGGATAACACTGCGAACCCCGCGGTAGAAACTCCCTGAAGGACCCCGGAGATGATCAACGCTTTGTACAGCCCGGCTTTAAGTGTGAGAACACCACCGATGAAGACGCCGAAGAGAAGAGGCGCCACACCGAAGAATTTCACGACAGTACCGATCTCGGTGTTGGAGAAACCTGTTTCAAGATAAAACGGAATCGTCATGTGACTGGCCAGGTTATCTCCGAGTTTGTAGAAAAGAATGAAAGCCAGTACCAGCAACGCACCGCCAGAGACTTCATGGCGGTTGAAGAACTCGGTGAATGGTTCTATGAAAGCAGTCCTGAGATTGTGGGGAGGATTTTTTACATCGCCGGGTTCAGGTGCCAGGATGGTTATCACCACCATGGATAGCATGAGCGTGGCCATGAAAAGATAGACGCCCGCGAACCCGATGACATCGGCCAGGATTAATCCACCGGCCGAAACGAGCAGCATCCCCAGTCGGTATCCGTACGTGTACATCGATGCACCAAGACCCTGCTCGGCGTCCGCAAGGCTCTCCCTCCGGTAGGCATCGATCACCACATCTTGAGTGGCTGAGAAAAAAGCCACCAGACAAGCCGCAGCGGCCACCTTCCAGATGCCGTCGAGAGGGTCTTGAAGTCCAAGGATCGCGATTCCTGCAGCCAGACAACACTGGCTTATTACGAGCCAGCTCCTACGCCTGCCGAGCCCCAGCGGATTGAACCGGTCCATCAAGGGAGCCCACAGGAACTTGAGGTTGTAGGGCAACCCCACCAATCCCAAAAAGCCGATGGCTGCAAGACTGACGTTCTCGGCCTTGAGCCACGCTTGAAGCACGGTCAGCGTGAGCAGCAAGGGCACGCCGCCGGCAAATCCCATCAGCCCGGCGAGCCAAAAACGGCGACTTACGAGGACACGCCACTGAAAGCTCTCCAGACTAGAGGTCATAGTCGATCGTCAGCGGCGCGTGATCCGAATACCAGTTATTCTTGTAGATCGCGACGCGACCGATGCTCTTTTCCAGCTCCGGGGTCACGAGCTGGTAGTCGATGCGCCAACCGACATTTTTCTCTCGTGCCCGACCGCGATTCGACCACCAGGTGTATTGCTCCGGCTCGTGGTTGACGGCTCTGAACGCGTCAACGAAACCCCCTGTCGTTAACGCACGATCCATCCAGGCGCGTTCCTCGGGTAGAAACCCCGAGTTCTTCCGGTTGCCACGCCAATTCTTCAGGTCGATCTCTTTGTGGGCAATGTTGAAGTCGCCGCACAATATATAGGGCACACTTTTACGCCGCAGGGTGGCTAAGTGCTGTTCGAATAAATCGAGAAAGCGATATTTCGACTCTTGGCGATGCTCCCCCGAAGAACCCGAGGGAAAATAGACGCTGACGATCGCCACATTCTCAAATATCGCCTCGACGTAACGGCCTTCGGCGTCGAACTCAGTCGAGCCCAGGCCGTAGACGACCCGCTTGGGCTTCGCGCGAGAATACAATGCAACTCCACTGTAGCCCGGACGCTCTGCTTCCTGGAGAAAGCGATGGTAACCCCGTCGCTCGAAAGGCGAGCCCTGTAGCTGATCTACCTTGGCCTTGAGCTCCTGTACACACAGGACATCCGCTTTTTGTCTGGAGAACCAGTTAAAAAAACCCTTCTTCGCGGCTGAACGCAGGCCGTTGGCATTGAAACTCACGACTCTCACCGAGCGAAACCCCAAATCACAAAGAACCGCTGTATCATAGAGTACGGCTAGTCGTTGGTCTCTATGGAAGCGTATAAAACACAGTTCTTGGAATTGGCGTTGGAACTCAACGTACTGCGATTCGGCGAGTTCGAGCTGAAATCTGGACGTATCAGTCCTTACTTCTTTGACGCAGGTTTGTTCAACAGCGGCTATGCTGCCGTTAAGCTCGGTCGTTGCTATGCCTCGGCGCTGACCGAACTCGATATTGAGTACGACATGTTATTCGGACCGGCGTACAAGGGAATCGGGCTCGTGACACTGACAGCCGCGGCGCTCACCGAACACCACGACCTGGATCTCCCTTTCGCTTACAACCGTAAAGAAGAGAAGGATCACGGTGAGGGCGGCGTAACCATCGGCGCGCCGATCTCGGGAAGAGTGTTTATTCTCGACGATGTAATCACGGCGGGAACGGCCGTTCGCGAATCGATCACTCTAATTCGAGCGGCGGGGGCCGAACCAGCCGGCGTACTCGTCGCACTGGACCGCGAAGAGGCCGGTGAGCGAAGTCGAGTGTCGGCTGTACGCCAACTCGAGGAGAGTGTCGGCATCCCAATCCGCAGCATCATCTCACTGACCGATCTCGTCGACCATCTAGAGGAGGATGACGAATACGCAGAGCACCTACGAAGCGTCCGCGCCTACAGAAACCGCTACGGCGTGGTTTTGGAGGACGCTCAGCTAGAGCGCTAGACCAATTTATCTTAAAAACGTGGCCTAGTAAGACTCCTGAACCTTTATTAACTGGTATATCTTCATCCTATTCAGGAACGAACTTCTTGACATAAGATGATGATGAAAACTCAGCTAATTCTCGTCGCCCTGGGATCGCTATTACTCGGGATGACCGAAGCATCTGCACAGCAGAAACTTTATCGCTGGGTAGATAACGAGGGCTTGGTTCATTACAGCGA
>SMWC01000098.1 GCA_004357505.1 Gammaproteobacteria bacterium
GCCGCCGATGCGCAACATTTTTCTGCTGAGTTGTTGGGTCGTTTCGAGCGAGAACGTGCCGGGTTGCCGGCGGTCGCACTCACGACAGACAGTTCCACGCTTACGGCAATTGCTAACGACTATGGCTACGAGAATGTATTTGCAAAACAGGTCAGGGCGCTCGCTCAGCCGCACGATGTGCTGCTTGCCATCTCGACATCGGGAAATTCGGAGAACGTTTTGCGTGCGATCACTACGGCGCACGATCGAGACCTAAAGGTCGTCGCTTTAACCGGTCGCGACGGTGGCACCATTGCTCGAAGTCTGAACTCCGAAGACGTCGAGCTGCGTGTCCCTGCGGAGCGAACCTGCCGCATCCAGGAGGTGCACCTGCTCATTATCCATTGTTTGTGCGATCTGATTGACGCCGGGATTCAAGGTGGCGATGCGAACTAACTAGGATCGGCGACGAGATTCAAGCTCGGGATTTGGATCTGGCCTGTGTCATGAGCCTATTGGCGCATCTCTTGCTCCAACTCGCTCAGGCTCGCCTGAAACGACGGCCTGGAGAAGATCTCGTCCATGTACCGTTGTATGGGCTTAGCCTGAGAGGGTAGGTCGATATTGAATACTTCCAGACGCCACAAGATCGGAGCGATACTACAATCGACCAGGGAGTAGTCGTCGCTGAGGAAGAATCGTCTCGCACTAAAAATCTCAACGCTCGAAACGATACTGTCCCGCAGCGCTTTCCTTGCTCTGGTCACCGGTTTTCGATCCCCGCCTTCCTCAATCTCGCTGGCAAGCGAGTACCAGTCCTGCGCAATGCGATAGAGCGCGAGGCGAAACTGCGCACGGGTGACGGGATCCACCGGCATTAGCGGCGGGTGAGGGAATCGCTCGTCAAGATATTCAATAATGACACCGGAGTCATACAGCACCAAATCCCTGTCTACCAAAGTAGGCACGCTATTGTAGGGATTGAGGTCCAGCAGATCTTCGGGAAAAACTCCGTCGTCGACATCGACGAGATCTATATTGAGGCTCTTCTCAGCGAGTACCAACCGTACACGATGACTCCATACATCGGTTGGCCTGGAGAAGAGCGTCATGACTGAGCGACGGTTGGCGATTACCGTCATGGGAACATCTCCTGGTGACGTAGAACGGAAACAAAAATAACAAGAACGTTAATCGACGTCCTTCCAGATCTCTCTCTTGAGCATGTAGGCAATCAGGAGAAATACCAGTAGGAATCCTATAACCCGTACGCCCAGCGCTCGGCGCTCCAGTTGCATCGGCTCGCCGATGTAATCGAGAAAGGTCACGATATCGCGTACGAACCCATCATACTCCGCCTCACTGAGTGTGCCCGGAATGACAGGCTCAAAATGCTCGAATGTCGGCACGACGACGCCGTCGACGTCCCTATCGACGAATACGGCTCTGCGTACACCCTGTAGTTCCCACAGAACGTGCGGCATGGCAGTATTCTCCAGCCAAAGATTATTAGCGCCGCTCAGTGCAGTGTCGTCCTGATAGAAACCGCGCAAGAAATTGTAGAGGTAGTCAGTTCCCCGGCTCCTTGCGATCAGGGACAAGTCCGGCGGCGCAATACCGAACCACGCGGCCGCATCCTCATCGGTCATGGCATTGGTCATCATGTCGAACGGCCGCTCGCCGGTAAACATGATGTTCTCGACTAGCTGAGCATCGGTTAGCCCGAGATCCGCGCCGAGGCGGTTATAGCGCACGTATTGAGCGGAATGACAGCCGAAACAATAGTTGACGAAGTACTTCGCACCTCGCTGCAGGGCGGCGAGATCGCTTACGTCGGTATTCGCAGGCTCCATGGGCAGCGCCCCCCCGCCCGCATGCTGGGCGAGCGCGGCGACGTTAAACGCCAATCCCAATGTCAACAACGTCGCCCTAACGGTCAATTTGTCACCCGCTCGGGAACCGGCTTGGGCTTCTCCCAACTCGTGTAAAAGGGCATCAGGACGAAAAACGCGAAGTAGGTAAATGTAAACACCCGCGCCACCAGCGTGTAAGTATCGCTGACGGGCTGCAGGCCAAGATACCCCAATACCAGGAAACTGGTCACGAAGATCCCCAGCGCCAGCTTGTAGACCCAGCCGCGATAGCGGATCGACTTAACCTTGCAGCGATCCAGCCACGGCAGGAAAATCGGCAACATTACCGCCAGACCCATCAAAATCACGCCGAGCAATTTATCGGGTACCGCTCGAAGGATTGCGTAGAACGGCGTGAAATACCAGAGGGGCGCAATGTGTTCGGGCGTCTGCAGCATGTTGGCCGGCTCAAAGTTTGCGTGTTCCAAAAAGTAGCCGCCCAGTTCCGGCGCGAAGAACAACACCGCCGAGAACGCGATTGCGAACACCAGAATGATGACCAGATCTTTGCTCGTGTGGTAAGGATGGAACGCGACGCCGTCGAGCGGCTTACCGTCGGCGTCCTTGTGTTCCTTGATCTCGATGCCGTCCGGATTATTCGACCCGACTTCGTGCAGCGCCATGATATGGACGACCACGAGCAGCAGGAGCACCAGCGGCACCGCGATCACGTGGAAGGCAAAGAAGCGGTTCAACGTAATATCGGAGATGTAGAAGTCGCCGCGGATCAACTCGGCCAAGCCCTCGCCAACCACCGGCACTGCACCGAATAACGACACGATGACCTGCGCGCCCCAGTAGGACATATTGCCCCACGGCAGCAGATAGCCGAAGAAGCCCTCTGCCATCAGGCAAAAATAGATCGCCATCCCAACCAGCCAGATCAACTCTCGTGGTTTTTTATAGGAACCGTAGAGCATCGCACGAAACATATGCAGATAAACGACGATGAAGAGAGCCGACCCGCCGGTGGAATGCAGATAGCGAATGAGCCATCCCCAGTTCACATCGCGCATGATGTATTCCACCGAGGCGAACGCGTCCTCCGCGGAGGGCTTGTAATTCATGGTTAACAGGATTCCGGAGACAATTTGTATCGCGAGCACGACGGTGGCGAGTACACCGAAGCCGTACCAGAAGTTGAAATTCTTCGCCGCGTAGTACTCCGTAATATGTTCCTTGAGGAGCTTCGTCATCGGAAATCGGGCGTCGATCCAAGTCGTGAGCGCCGTCAGATTTCGGCCGAGGTGATGCATAAGGCCTGATCGGATGGGCGCCATTACGTCGCCCCGATGTCGGCACCGATCAACACAATATTCTCGGTGACGAAGCTGTGGGGCGGTACGCGTAGATTGGTAGGCGCCGGAAAACCACTGTAGATACGCCCGGCCAGATCGAATTTGGAGCCATGACACGGACAAAAGAAGCCGCCGGGCCAGTCTGAACCCAGGTCGGCCGGTCCGACTTCGAAGCGAGCTATGGGCACACACCCCAAATGCGTGCAGACACCCTCGACCACCAGAATCTCGGGCTTCAGGCTACGCTGAGGGTTGGTGGCAAACTGCGGCTGCTCCGACTCTAGCGATGCCGGATCGGCAAGTTCATCCTCAATCGTTGCCAAACGGGTAAGCATGTCATCGGTCCGATGCACGATCATGATGACCCGTCCACGCCATACCACTTTGATCATCGCGCCGGGCTCCACTTTGCTGATATCCACCTCCACTGGGGCACCGAGAGCATAAGCACGTGCGCTAGGAGCGAACGAAGCGACGAAAGGCACTGCAACGGCGACCAGGCCAACACCACCCGTAACGGCGGTGGCGGCGGTTAGAAAGTGGCGCCTGGTGAAGTCCCGATTGTCCGTCATTAAGCACTCCCAGGCTGACCTGAAGTCTCGGTCAGCTGCTGGTTAGTTTCTCGATTGATCGTGTGTTGTTGCTGAGACGCATCGGGCCCCGCTGCCCATGGGCTGCGGAAACCGCGCCTCCAGCCGAGATGGCGCTGCAGAAGTTCGCGGAATTATACACAGTGGCTGAAGCGCTTGGCCACCGACGAGGCTGGGCCACCCATCCTGGTAAACTAGTTCCATGCGCCCAATCACTAAGGCTCTTGCTTTCGTCGGCCAGTCGGCAGCTATCGGTCTGGCTCTGGCCTTCCTGGTCGTGTTGATCAAGCCGGATCTCGTGAGGCTGGAGCAGCGCAGCTCGACCGAAGCGCCCGGAAGCTATGCAGCGGCGGTCGCCGCCAGCGCACCGGCGGTCGTGAACATCTATACCGCGGGAATCCCCGGACAGCGCAACGGTTTCGCCGGCATGACGACCAGCCCGTTGGCGGGCGAAGGCCTCGGCTCGGGTGTCGTCATCAGCCAGGATGGTTACCTGGTCACGAACTGGCACGTGATTGAGAATGCCGACGAGATCTATGTCCAGCTGGCGGACGGGCGGACGGTGGAGCCCGTCTTCGTGGGCGCCGATCCCGAGACCGAATTGGCGTTGCTGAAGATCGACTTGCCGGACCTGCCAAGTATCGTGCTCGGGCGCTCCGATACCCTGCAGATCGGCGACATCGTACTCGCCATCGGTAACTCCTTCGGACTAAGTCAGACGGTGACTCAGGGAATCGTCAGTGCGATCGGCCGCGGCCTGGGCGTAGCCACCTTCGAGAGTTTCATTCAGACCGACGCGGCTATCAACGTCGGCAACTCCGGCGGCGCGCTCGTCAACGCCCGCGGTGAATTGGTTGGCATCAATACATTCTTCGTCGGCCCCGCCTTGCAGGGTCAGGTAATTCCGGCCGGCGTCGGTTTCGCGATCCCGGTCAACTTGGTTCGCGGCGTCATGGCCGAGCTTATCGAGCATGGTCGCGTTATCCGCGGCTGGCTGGGCGTAAACGCCTCGTATCTGCCGATACTACAGGCTCAATCCTTGGGTCTCTCCGGGCCCGGGCTGCAACTGCTCAACGTCAGCGGACCAGCAGCCGCGGCGGGCTTGCGGCGCGGCGATATCGTGACCCATGTTGACGGCGAACGGATGTTGAGTCCGCAGCAGATGATGAACCTGGTAGCAAGCGCGCGCCCCGGACAAACGATCCGGATTCGTGCGATTAGGCGTGGCACCGGCCTGTTCGAGACCGAGGCCGTTCTTGAGGAACGGCCGTCAGTCGCAAAGCTAACCGGGTAGCCGGCGTATCTCCGCACCGAGTAGGGCGAGCTTCTCTTCGAGACGCTCGTAGCCACGATCGATGTGGTAGATACGCTCCACAATCGTCACGCCCTCTGCCGCCAACCCCGCCAGAACCAGCGAGGCCGACGCCCGCAAGTCGGTCGCCATCACCGGCGCACCCGCGAGGCGCTCCACCCCGCGAATAACGACGGTGTTCCCTTCGACTGACAGATCAGCACCCAGGCGTTGTAACTCCTGGGCGTGCATAAAACGGTTCTCGAAAATAGTCTCGATGATCGTGCCGGTGCCGACCGCAACTGCATTCAGGGCGCAGAATTGTGCCTGCATGTCGGTCGGGAACCCCGGGTAGGGCGAGGTATGCAGGTTGACTGCCGTCGGCCGTCGTCCGGCCATGTCGAGCTCAATCCAATCCGACCCACGCTGCACGGTGGCCCCTGCCTCTTGAAGCTTTCTCAGAACCGCCTCCAGATGATCGGGCCGCGTACCCTTGATCTTGACCCGCCCACCCGTGATCGCCGCAGCGACGAGGTAGGTGCCGCTTTCGATTCGATCCGGTAGAACCGAGTAGCTGGTTCCGTGGAGCGTCTCGACACCTTGAATCAGAATAGTGTCTGTACCGGGACCTTCGATCTGCGCGCCCATCCGTTGGAGAAAGTTCGCCAGATCCACTACCTCGGGTTCTCGGGCCGCGTTCTCGATGACCGTTTCACCGCGTGCCAATACCGCCGCCATCATCAGATTCTCGGTGCCCGTGACGGTCACGGTGTCCAGGACAATATGCGCGCCTTTCAGGCGCTCCGCGCGGGCACGGATGAAGCCATTATCGATCGTAATTTCAGCCCCCATCGCCTGAAGACCAGCGACGTGCAAATTGATTGGCCGTGCCCCGATGGCGCAGCCCCCTGGCAATGACACATCAGCGCGACCGAATCGACTTAGCAATGGGCCCAATACCAGAACGGACGCGCGCATCGTCTTGACCAGCTCATAGGGCGCAAGAAAGTCCGATATATTTACGGCGTCTATTTCGAGCCGCACGCCGTCATGACAAATGATCTCCACGCCCATACGGCGCAATAAGTTCAAGGTCGTGGTGACATCATTGAGGTGCGGAACGTTCTCCAGCACCACCGGCTCCTCAGCCAATAGCGCAGCGGCCAGAATCGGCAACGCGGAATTTTTCGCTCCAGAGATACGAACTTCGCCCGAGAGACGTTCGCCGCCCGTTATTTCTAGTCGATCCAAGTCACCGCGCCTTCGATCACGTCGCTTGAGATCGCCACTCCTCGGGCGTGAACGTCTTCAGGTTTAGTGCGTGAATCTCCCCGCCGACGAGTCCACCAAGCGTTCCGTAAACCAGTTGATGTCGACGAAGGCTACGCTTGCCGTCAAAGACGGACGAGATGACGGTTGCCTCGTAGTGCCCCGCTCCGTCCGTCCGGACTTCGACCGTAGCATCTGGGAGGCCCTGTTCGATAAGGTTCGCGACTGCTTTGGGATCCATGCTGTGTTACACGCTCGACCAGTAAACAGTCTAACCCAACCTGCGTGCGTCATCATGACTGAGGAAAATTGCTAGGGATTAGGTCGTTTGAGCGCAGGC
>SMWC01000099.1 GCA_004357505.1 Gammaproteobacteria bacterium
AGATCGGTAACACCGGAATCTTGGTCAACGTCGGCGTGTTGTCGATCTCGAGCCGCTCAACGTTGCCAGTCGCGCCGACACCCGGCGTCAGGACGTCGCCGGGATACAATGGCATGTCCATGACAGAGCCGCGTTGCACAGCGGTTTCATTTTTGAACGCACCATCCGGGTAAACGTCGCCCACGGCATAACCGTCGTCGGCCGGATCCGAATAGATAATCGTGCCGATTGCGCCCTTCTCGGCTGCTAGCTTAGGTTTGATACCGCGCCATGACTGGCCATATTTGACGATAACGATCTTGCCTTCGACGTCGATGCCGTAACGCTCAAGCATGTCGTAGTCCGCCGGCACCCCATAATTGACGAATACGAGCTCACTCTCGACTTCACCGCCGATGGAGAACGCGTTATACGGCGCAAGCAGATCTTCGTATTCCAGCGTACTGGGATCTCCTTCGACAGGCATTTCTGTCAGTGTCGCAGTAAAAAAATTCGGCGCCGTCAGTTCGAGCTCCCTGATCTTCGGCGTCGGCAGGAGAATGTCGTACTCTTCGATCGTGACATCATATCCCCAGGATTCCATAAGCTCAGACAAGAATTTGGCGTTTTCCCTATTCGCAGCCGAGCCGGCGTGGTGCGGACTCGCCGTTAACCGCCGCATCCACCCATCCATGTCCTCTACGCTCAGGGCGGAATCGTATCGAGTCTCGATAGCGCGCTGAGCGTCGACGGCGTCATCGGTAAAACCACGAATGGGCTTCTGAGCCGAAGCCGTACCGAACACCGAGATCAGTAACAGAATTAAGACCCGCATAGTCTCTCCACGCCAACGTGCCATCGCAGCATACTTCGGTGAGTCGGTTGAGTCATGCAGGTCAGCCCCACCCGGCTCGATTTACCGCCCTCCTGCATAGCGCGAACGCCGGCATTACAAGCTATACTGGCTCTCCGGGCGGCCCGGCTCAGCAAAATAACGAAATCCGAGCCAAGCACCGTCTGTCCAATCTGTTCAGCGGGAGGTTCACGAACATGCGCGCATCGATCGTATTTACGGCCGGGCTGGTTGCGGCCACGGCAGGCCTGCTTATCGGTTGTGAGTCGCCGCCACCCGCTGCGACCGGCAGCGAGGATATCACGCCGCCTGTGATCACCAATGCAGAGCTCGCCAATACCAATCCTCGGGCTCCATTGGCTGCCGTAGTGACCTTATCAACCGACGAGGCGGCCCGACTCACGCTACGCATCGATGATGGCCAGCAAACTTGGGACATCGTGCCGGATGAGGAATTCTATACCGAGCACTCCGCAATGGTCTTAGGGATGCGTTTTGGTCGCTCGCATACCGTGACCGTCATTGCTGAAGATCGCGCTGGCAATCGAAGTAGCTCTGACCCGCTCAGCTACGAAACTCCGCCATTACCCGTGGAACTCCCTCGTACGCGCGTCACGGTACGCGAGCCGGAGCGGATGGAACCGGGCGTTAATTTGTTTAATGTGAAATGGTGGGACGAAGACAAAAGGGAGAAGGATCTCGGGCTCATCGTCATCATGGACGATCGCGGCGACATCATCTGGTATTACCGCAACGACGATGACGCGATCGATGACATCCGCCGCTTGAGTAACGGCAATATTCTCTATAGCAACAGTCCGGCCGGGGATCTATGGCGACTCGTCGAGATTAATATGCTCGGTGATATTGTGCAGAGGTGGCACGCGACCGGACGGCATCCGGAAACAATCGAGGGAAGCACACCTGTTGATGTCGACAGCTTCCATCACGAAGTCATCGAACTACCCAACGGTAATTTTCTCGCCCTGACCTCCGAACTTCGCGTCATGGATGATTACCCATCCAGCGACACGGACCCTGATGCCGCCCCCGCGCCGGCTTCAGTCGTCGGTGACGTCATCGTGGAGTTCGCTCGCGATGGCACCGTGATCCGACGGGTCAAGCTTCTGGATGTTCTCGATCCACATCGCATCGGCTACGGCTCGCTGGGCGGTGGTTATTACAGCGATCTCTATGTCGATGCTGACCCGCCCTTACGTGACTGGGAGCATGGTAACGCCGTGGCATACAATCCGGCTGACGACAGCTTCATCGTCTCGTTACGCCATCAAGATGTACTGGCGAAGATCAGTCTCGCGACAGGCGATCTCATTTGGCTCCTAGGTACCCCAGCCAACTGGAAAGAGCCATGGAGTTCCAAGCTGCTGCAACCCGTAGGCGAGGTCGAGTGGTCATACCATCAACATGGCGTCTCGTTTACCGGCAGCGGCAACATCGTGCAGTTCGACAATGGCGTGCCCCGCGTTAGCCCATACGAGACGCAGCCTGCCGTCGAGGACCTTTACAGCCGTGCGGTCGAGTACGCGATCGATGAGGCAGCCATGGAGGTCTCGCAACCCTGGAGTTACGGCGGCCCTGGCGAGGATGCCTTCTACTCCCGCTATCTCAGCGATGTCGACTGGCTGCCCATCACGGGCAATATTCTCGTGACCGATGGTTCCAGAGAGACCGGGCCGGACGGACGCACTTCGACGGCAGTCGATCGAAAGCGCTGGGCACGTATCCTCGAACTGACCCACACCGACCCCGCGGAGACGGTTTTCGAGGTGATCCTGGAAGAGGATCCTGAGTACGGCGTGCACATCTATCGTGCCAAACGTCTACCCAGTCTCTATCCGTAACCACCGAGTAGAATTCCGATCGTGCGAATTGTCATCACGAGGGCAAGGATAAAGAGCACTGTCATGGTCAGCGTGTGGGCCCAGACCAGACCCAGTTTGAGCTTCGCTTTGAATCTCGTCCAGATGCGCGCTGCCGGATCGAACATCGGCGCAGACTCGGCAAAACTGTGCGCGACGGCGAGCAGCCAGGCGGTCCAGAGCAAGATGGTTACCGACAGCAGGGCATAAGCGCTGTTGATCGAGCCGTCCGAAAGGAACAGCACGCTGCCGAAAGCGCCTACGGCGAGCGCGCCGAGCGCCCACAGAATAGGCCGCAAACCATACAGCCGCTTCGCGAGGCGGTTATAGAATGCCAGCATGACGGGTTAGTCACCTGCTCGTATAAGCTATTCGTAGCGCAGCGAGGCGATCGGGTCCAGGTTGGCGGCCTTCGCGGCGGGCAGAATTCCGAACACGACGCCAACGACGGCTGAGAACCCGAGCGCCAATGTGACGGCCCACAGCGGCGTGTGGGCAGGTGGAAATCCCGGGATTAATGATGCGGCGACGGCACCGATCCCGTAGCCGATGATGACCCCTACCAAACCACCAAGCAGGCACAGCACGAGTGCCTCGAGCAGGAACTGTAACAGGATGTGGTGTCGTTTGGCCCCGATGGCTTTGCAAATGCCGATCTCGCGTGTTCTTTCGGTCACCGATACGAGCATGATGTTCATGATGCCGATACCGCCGACGAGCAAAGAGATGCCAACGATACCGGCCATTACGACCGTCACGTTATTCAAAATTGAACTGAAAGTCGATCGTAACTGATCGGCGGTTTGAATCCGAAAATCGTCCTCGTCGTCCGGTCCCAGATTGTGCGCACTTCTGAGCAGTCGGGTGATTAGCTCAACGATCGTGTCCATATTATTTAAATCAGCAATCGTCAGTTGAATTTGAATATCGGGCGATCTTTGGTTCCCTTGCATGCTGGTCATCGTGCTGTAAGGGATCATCACGCGATTGTCGAGGGACTGCCCGAAGATCTCACCTTTGGGTTCCGGTAGTCCGATTATCTTCAGCCATTCGCCGTTGATTTGAATGAATTCGCCGACCGGGTTTTCCGGCAATGCCAATTCGTCCCTGACTTGTTCGGCGATCACGGCGACCCGTCGGCGCGTTCTGTTGTCGCTGTCGGACAGAAATCGTCCATATAGGGAAAAGTATTGGCCAACCTCCTGAAACGAGTACGTCGTCCCAAGCACCTGCGCGACAGTGGTCTGTGCACCGTAGCGGACCTGACTTTGGCCACGCAAATACATAATTGGCGTAATCGATTCGATGCCGTCGATCCGGTAGCTGATCAGATCGAGATCCTTCTGGGTGAGGCTAGCGAAGCGGCGCTGCAGGCGCTCTCTGACCGGCGTGAACGACTCTACAGTGATGCTGTTACTGCCGAGACCCTGAAGTTGTTCAGAGATCGCAAAGCTCAAACCTTGAATGATCGACACCATCCCGATGACCGAGGCAACGCCGATCACGATACCAAGCGTAGTCAAGAAACTCCGAAAACTGTGCGCCCAGATTGAACTGAGCGCTGAACGCACACCTTCGGTTATAGCGAACCAGGTCGGATATCTCGCGCCTTCCAAGCGACTGCGAGCGCGCTTGCCGTCCGAACTATCGATTGTGTTCGTTTGCATAGTCTTCTACGATCCGGCCGTCCCGCAACCGGGCAACGCGCTCGCTGTGCGCGGCGATATCCGGCTCGTGGGTAACGACGATAATCGTCTGCCCTTCGTCGTGCAGCTCGTCGAACAAGGCCATGATCTCCACCGTTGTCTGCGAGTCGAGATTGCCGGTCGGCTCGTCCGCAAGCAGGATCGACGGGTTGGTGACCAATGCTCGGGCGATGGCCACGCGCTGGCATTGACCGCCCGACAATTGATTCGGCAGATGGTCACCGCGGTCGGCCAGGCCGACGCGTTCCAAGACACGTTCGGCCTCAGCGCGGCGATCGGCTAATCCGATACCGCGATAGATCAGCGGCTGCATGACGTTTTTCAGCGCCGTGGCGCGCGGCAGAAGATTGAAGCTTTGAAATATGAAGCCGATTTCCTGGTTGCGTATGTCGGCGAGTTCGTTTTGGTCAAGTCCATTGACGTTACGTCCATTCAGTACGTAGCGACCATGTGTAGGTGTGTCCAGACAGCCGATGATGTTCATGATCGTCGATTTGCCTGAACCGGATGAGCCGATGAAGACCATGTATTCGTTCGGCTCGATGCTGAGATCGATGTTATCGACCGCTTTGATCAGGTGCTGTCCCATCTCGTAGTGCTTGCTGACCGATGTGAGTTCGATGAGAGCCATGCCGACCGATCTATTCCGATATCAAGGCCGTAACGTCATCACCATCTTCGAGATTGCGTAGTACGCGGTCGGGTCCGACGATAATCTCGTCGCCTTCCATCAAGCCGTCGGTGATCTCCTGATAGGCATCGTCAGACAGACCAATCCTGACCCTCACCCGGCGGGCCTCTCCGTCATCATGCACGAAGACGTGATACAGCGTCTGACTGACGCTGCGGTCTTCGTCGACGAGAACCGCCTGAATGGGAACGGCGAGTATGCCGTTTTTGATCTCCGTGAATATTTCGACGCGGCAGCTCATTCCAGGTCGAAGCACGATGTCCTTGGTCTTCTCCAAACGTATCTTGACCGCAAAGCTTAAGCCTTGAGCTCCTTCGGCGACTTTGGCCGATATCGCGATCGAGTCGATAACGCCTTCGATCGCTTGATCGGGATAGGCAATCGCATAAACCTGCGATTTTTGACCGATAGCAATATTGGCGATATCGGCTTCATCGACATTGACTTCGGTATGAATACTGTCCGGATTCGCAATCGTCATCAGACTGGAACCGGGGATATTCGTGGTGCTCGAGATGGCCGTCTCGCCGACTTTGATGTCGAGCGACGTCACCGTGCCGTCAAGCGGCGAATAGGTACGCGTCTTGCTCAAACGGTCCGCAGCCTGCTCGAGTTGCGCCCTCGCCTGCGATAGGGATTCATGGCTCGAACGTAAGTCGATTTCTGCAATTGCCAAATCGTGGGTCGCGACGTCGTAACTATCCTCGTCGATCAGATTGCGCACGTGCAACTCTTGTTTGCGCTCCCACTGCGTACGTAAATTATCGAGCCTCATCTGCTGGCGTTGAATGGCTATTTCTTGCATTCGCACGCTGGCCTCACTCTGCTCGACGGCCGCCCGAAAGATCTGGTCATCGATTTGTAGTAACAGCTGCCCGCTCGTCACATGATCGCCTTCTTTGACGAATATTGCGGTCACTTTGCCGATCTCTTCGGTGGTTAGCTTAACTTCCTCTTCGTGTACGAGCGTTCCGGAAGCCAGTACCGATGCCTGGATGCTGCGCGGGGCCAAGGTTTCAATATCGACTTCGAAGCCATCACTGCCACCTAACACGCTGCGTAGCAGCGGCACTGCCAGAACGGCCAAAACAACTGCAGCGATGATGAGAAATTTTTTCGGCACGATATGAATTAGCTGCTCGTGAAATACCAGATGCTTCCAAATATCAGAATCGCAGGGGCGAGAACGATTAATGCTGACTTAAACAGGTTTCTCTGAGTCCAGAGCTGGTATGCGTAAACACCGAGCACCATTGACCAGATCGTCGTGATGTCTAGCGACTGTACTGACTGCCGCATACCACTGTCGGCAGCACTATCGAGATCGAGTAGACTGCTGAATGATAACGGATTGATTCGGTCGGGTCGCAGAAAGGTCGCGTCGCTGAGAAACAGGTTCGCAAGAGACGCAGCGTAGCCGAATACGATCGGCAACGCGCACCAACAAATCATCGCAAACCAATGCTTGAGCTTAAACCCGTCGTCGGTCAGCAGCGATACGCCTGCAAGGTAAGCGGCGTTGAGAAAAAACCACAGTGTCAGGAACAACGAGCCCGACACGGCGGCGATCGATCCCACTGCCATGGGAGAGAGATTCTCGACGGCCCTCGAAGCTGCTTCGCGTTGCCGCAGAGTCATATCTTCCGACGCGTTCTGCAAGCTCGATTCTAGGGTCCAAGTCAGATCGACTTGGCTGTAATAAGTGAACACGACCGCAATATTGACGATGATGATCGCAACTAGCGGTAACAATACGGTCGGTTTGAGCCTGAGTGTCTCAAGCGCTTCGCGCGGCGCCGCGATAATATTCACGGCGGTAAGCAAGAGTTGTTTCTCAGCCATTGCGATGGGCCGTTATTGGTTCGATTCTTGCCCGGGCATAACGAGTGACACTCTCGAGCGTGCTCCTCGGTCAGCGTAACGCACTTCGCCAGCGATCGGGACTAGAAGCCCCGGGCCGCGAGCTCCTCCGGCGAGTAGGCGCGCACTTCGTGCCGCTGTTCCCCCAGGCCGTCGATACCCAACGTCATTACATCGCCGGGCTTCAGATAGACCGGCGGAACACGCGCCGCGCCCACACCCTCGGGTGTGCCGCTGCAAATCACGTCACCAGGAAGCAGAATAAAAAACTCGCTGAGATAACTCACGGTCTCCAACGCACCTGTGATCATAAAGCTCGTATTGCTGTCGATCATGCGCTCACCGTTGAGATCGAGCCACATTGCTAAGTCCTGAACATCGTCAATGCCGTCGGTCGTGACCAGCCACGGACCCAGTGGCGTAAAGGTCTGGGCGCTCTTTCCCTTGCTGTTGCCGCCGCCCAGATTCCGCTGATAGTGTCGCTCGGTCACATCCTCACAAAGCGTGTATCCCGCGACGTAGTCAATCGCATCCTCCACACTGACATACGACGCGCGCGAACCTATCACGATACCGAGCTCGACCTCGAAATCCGAGTTCACCGAATTCTTGGGTAGAACAACGGTATCGTTCGGACCGTTCAACGAGGTAATCGCCTTGAAGAACAGTACCGGCTCTTCGGGTATTTCGAAATTTCCCTCAATCGCATGCGCGCGGAAGTTGCGCGCGAGCGCCGGGATCTGCCGGATACCCGTGAGCGGCACGCCCAAACGAGGATCGCCATCGACTTCGGGCAGCGTCGCAGAATCAATCGCTGCAAGCCGCGCCAGCCCTTCGGGAGATAACGTGTCCGGAGTAATATCATCGATGTACCCCGATAGATCACGGAGCGTACCGGACGCGTCGATCAAACCCGGCCGCTCGGCACCGAGTTCCCCGTAGCGCACCAGCTTAAGCCCACCGCCCTGCGCGAGGGCGTTGTTCGCGGCGACCAATGCGAGGCCGCCGGCCAATACCGTCATCAAACACGCTGCACGAAATCTCATCGCTCTTACTCTCCTGTTGACTCCCCGTGAGGAAATCGTCTGATAGACGAGTGGTTGTTAGTTCTTCGCTAAGGCCAATTCTACTCGGATCGCGCTGACAAATGGCCGAGATTTACCCGGCTACCCGAATGCTGTCCTGGTTAGGCCATGAAGGCTTGAATAACACCCCATAACGCGATGGCCGTCAGAATTGCGGTCGACAGCAATGTGATGAGAAAGCCCGGCCCGCGCTTCTCCACTGCTTTGCGGTACCCCGCAGCATAGGTCAGGCGCCCAACGATCCAAACGACGCCGATCTCAGCGGCCCAAAGGTCTCCGACGACACTCGTGGCAAGCCATAGGACCGGAATGAACAACACGAGCTGCTCGACCGTATTCATGTGAATGCGAAAAACTCGATCGAAGTCCGGTTGACCCGCCATGGCCGGGGCGTTGACGCCCGTTTTAGCGCGCGCGGCGCTCACGAAGCCGCTCAAGATAAACGTGTAAACAACCGCGGCAATCGTAACGAGTGCCGTGTATTTCATAACGATCATGACGACCTCCTCAGATAGACCGATCCATGCCCCCCCGCGAGTCGCAACGATACCAGATCGCCCGAGCCTGAACGCACCTCTTCGGCACTGAATCTGCTAGGTTATGACTTCCTGCTAGCTGAAGGCAACAGCGGTGAGCAAGGCAACCGAAGCCGAATCCGATCAGCAACATGTCCTCCGCACGGCACTGGCCTGGCATGACGCCGGCAGATCGATCGCCCTGGCGACGGTCGTACAAACCTGGGGGTCCTCGCCACGCCCGGCTGGAAGTAACCTGGTCATCGCCGCAGACGGTGAATTCGAAGGTTCCGTATCAGGCGGCTGCGTTGAGGGCGCGGTCATCGATGCAGCCAAAGCAGTCATCGAGAACGGTCAGCCGCGCTTGCTGGAGTTCGGCGTCACCGATGACGAAGCTTGGGAAGTCGGACTCGCGTGCGGCGGACAAATCGAAATCTTCCTGGAACGTATCGAGTGAAGCGAGATCTACTCGAACGGCTCGTCGCGGCCCAAATATCGAACCGGCCGACGGTGCTCGCGCGCAGCCTGTCTGGGAACAGCCAGTTTCTGCTCGATAGTGGTACCGACTCCGAAGTGCCCGACGGCGTTCCGGCGGAGGTGCTACGAGAGGCGCGGCGCGCGCTCAAACGCGACGGTGCCCGTACGATCGAAGTGGCGGGGCAGCGGTACCTTCTGCAGACGCTGTCGCCACCGCCTCGCCTGCTTGTTATCGGCGCGGTGCATATCGCGCAGGCGCTAATTCCAATGGCGCGCGTCGCAGGTTACGACGTGCAGCTGATCGATCCGCGGGCAGCATTTGCGACACGCGACCGCTTTCCCGGCATCGAGATCATCAACCAGTGGCCGCAAGAAGTGATGGGCGAGCTGCCGTTGAATTCACGTACGGCCGTAGTGACGCTCAGTCACGATGCCAAGATCGATGAGCCGGCTCTAAAGGCGGCACTGGAATCGGACGCCTTCTATATCGGAGCACTCGGCAGCAAAAAAAATCACGCGAAGAGACTACAACGTCTTGCCGCCCTCGGTTTCGACGACGAGACACTGGCCCGTATCGCCGGGCCAGTTGGCTTGCCGCTGGGAGGACGCTCGCCTGCTGAGATAGCAGTGTCGATACTTGCGCAGATTATCCAGTCTCGTTATCAGTCCAGCTAGAAGCCGAGTAGGATCGATCGTACGCAATTCTCGCAGGTAGAGTCATGAACTTTTCTGTTTCAGGAGTCAGGTTCGTTGTCGCGCTCGGCTTCATCAGTCTGCCCCT
>SMWC01000100.1 GCA_004357505.1 Gammaproteobacteria bacterium
CGACGCAATCTCTAGTGCCTCGTTCCGGTTGACTCCGTTCGACTCCTTTCCGTTCTTAACCCGGTGCGCCACCAGATGCGGAAAGACGCGGCTGGACGACGCTTCGCGCAGTGGCCGAACCTCTCCGTTGTAACAGAGTTGATTCGAGAACTGGATGATGTCCGGCACGCAGCGGAAGTGCTCGAGCAACCGTATCGTCCCACCGAATGATTGCCGCGCGAGATCGTAGACCGAGGTTTTGCCGTCGTAGAGCTGCTTGTTCGGGATGTCGATGAGAATCTCGTCGATGAGCGCGTTAACGCGGTCGACCGACTGCCCAACCGCGTACGGACTCACCTGCTCGTGGTCCCCAACCACGACGACCTCACGGCCGAGCGCAAAGGCGAGCAGCCCGAGTACGTCGCTCTGGCTCGCTTCATCGATGATCACCACATCGAAACGCGTGGTTGCCAGGTCGAAGCATTCGGTCACGCGAGACAGCGGCATGATCCAAACCGGAACGGCATTGCGGCACTCGACGAGCTTCTGCTTCGCTGCCTCCTTGAGGCGCGCAACGTGTTTGCCGGTCCCCTTGCCGATCTTCTTGTGCAGCCCGAGCCAGCCGGTGAGCGACTGCTGCTGGTCAAGGCCCGTGCGCCGGAGCTGCGCCAGCCACGCTTTCTTCTCGACGTACCTCGCACTCGTCTGCAACAGTGACTCCGCCACCGAATCCAGCTTCTCCTGGAGCTTGTCGATGTCAACCTTTGACTGCTGGGTCAGGCGTTGCTCCCATCGGCGGTAGCGCAACGCTCCGTCGAGCTCTCCGGGCATGTGCGCCTTATGGTGCGGCTCTTTACGCTCGCGAATCGCGTTCACCCAGATCTCCGCAACCGGTTCGAGCCGTTCGAGCAGCTCGCTGTGTCGCTCGAAGCTGGGCATCAGCTGGGTAAGCTGTTCGAGTCTCTGCCACGCCTCGCTGTAGGTGTCGTAGTTGCCCTTCTTGATGCCTCTTCGGAGCTGCCGGATCAACGGGTGGATCGCGTCCTTGCTCGAGAATCCGTCGAGGCACGCGAGCCACCCCTGTTTGCGGTCGGACAGGCGCTTCCACTCCAGGTAGCGCTGCCTGGACTCGATCAGCGGCTCCAGCTCGCTCAGGACCAGCTCGCGCGTGCTCTGCAGATCGCCGCTGGCGTGGCTACCGCTCGCCTTTGCGCGTTGGAATTTTTCCCAGTCGAGACCTAGCTTGTGGATGCGTTCCTCGCACGGGGCCCAGATGTCAGCGTGCCAGTCGAGCGCGCGCGTGATCTCCGCAACATACTTTTTGACCTTGCGCTCGGGTCGGGGTCCAAGATTGCGCATGCTCGGCGCGCCGAGCGATGCCATCTGGCGTTCGTAGCGCTGCATGAGCTTGTCACGAAACATGCGGATCTCAAGGTACTGAAAAATGGCGCGGAAGTGAGTGAGCGTTCTGGGTTGCCCGCTCTGGACGCTCGACGATTCGATCAGCTTCTTCCACTCGGGCTTCATCATCGTCGATAGGCGTCCGAGCTTCTTGCCCGCCTCGAGGTGGCGGATGATAGCGAGGCAGGTACGATCGGCGGGGTCGCGTGTGGTGCCGTAGCTGATCTCGGGTCCGTGCTCGAGCGTGAGAGGCTCGCGCTCGACGATTTCCTCGCAACACTCCTCGATCAGCTGCGCAAACTCGAACCACGACTGCTTACGTTCGCCGCCCTTGCGTCCGGCTTCAAGGCAGTCCAACGCCCACTCCTCGTCGCGCTCGAGTGCCGCGACAGCCGACTTCATTTGCTTCAAAAACTCCTGCAGCTCATCCGGGTCCTGGTCGTCGTGGAGCCAGCATTCCTGGCCGGCCTGGATGCGCGTTTTCTCGAGGTCTGTGAGGTCGTCATAGACGGTCGCGAAGTCCGTTGGGGTCGGAAAAGTATCAAGCGGCGGGACCGAGCCACTAAGCAGCGTCTCCTCCTCCGGCGTCAGCTGTGCGTTGAGGGCATAGAGTTCGCCGACCTCATCCTGCGTGAGTGGAAAGTCGATATCATCGGCGAGGGGTCCGGGGATCCACCCGTGCTCCTGAGCGGACTCGGCAACCTTGCGCGCCGCGTCCGACGGCGAGAGTCGCTCGCCTTGGACTTCGGAGTACAGGTACTCGCCCTTGACCGCGTTCAGCAACTCGCTCCAGAGCTCATCGCGCTGTGTCTTCAGATCGCTGCGCTTCTCGGTAAGCTGCTCGATTTCCTTCGTGAGCTTCTTCTCGCGCGTCGACGCGAGGTAATTGATGATACCCGTGATCGACTCTTCGAGCTCCTTGTTACTCGCGTCGTCGGAACTGAGAATACTGACACACAGCGGCTGCAGCGGCTTCGCGAGCTGGTTACGCACGACACGCAGCGCCTTGGAAGCATGGCTCGTGACCAGGATTGATTTCTCCTGTGCGAGGTAGTGTCCAATCAGGTTGGCGATAGTGTGGCTCTTGCCCGTACCGGGCGGGCCTTGCACCAGAACCGCGCCAGTCTCCTCGACACGTTGTATTACCTGCGCCTGCTCCGGGTTCGCAGGCTTGGTAAGCAGCAGGTCGACGGTTGCGGGCTCGCCGGTCTCGGCGTCGACGTTACTGGACTCACGGCCGCTTTCGATGCCGACGATGCGGAGCAGCGATTCGGGAAGCTCACGGAAGTTCGGGAGTTCTTTGAGATAGTGCTCGATGTTCTCGCCAAGCCCCTGGTTACGGCTGCCGAGAAACAGGTGCGGCTGGCGATAGATATATGGGCCGGTTGCACTGGGGATTTCCTCGCGGTTCTCGATGTATTCACCATCGGTCCAGAAGCGATGCACGAAGTCCTTCAAAAAGCGGCTCGTCGGCTCGCCAGCCAGCGGGTGGAAGTGCTCTTCTGCGATCGCGTCGGTGACGTATTGAATCGCCGTTCCGTCGAGAGCGGCATGTCGTAACAGCGGCACATACACTTCGGGGTTGTCCTCGGTATCGACGATACAAAACTCGGGAACCGCCGGGTTGAAAAGTAGCTCAACGCGCTGAATCAGGATCGGGTGTCGGATTTTCTTGCCGTCCTGGTTAACGACGAGCATGCCGTCGGCCAAGAACAGCTGATACTTTTCTGACTCACGGTCGAAGCGCGAGCGCAGCTGGAAGAGGTCGGAGAAGACTTTAAGCGCCTCCACAACGCTTCGCTCGCTCAACTCCCACTCGCGCTTGCGATCCATCCATTTTTCGAAAGCGTCGACGCGCTGTTCGGAGCCGGAGAAGGCCTGACCCCTGAGCGTCTTCTTCACGATCGCGTCGGGGTCAGCGTCGACACGATCCCAGCCGGGCTTGAGCCAATTCTTGATGACCACCGAAGGCTCGGGGCATTCGCTCTCGCGTGGGCGGCCGACCTTGAGGATTATGCCGCCGCGTGGGTGGTCCTCGGCCTTCGGGTCGCCAGTTCGGCCGAAGCTATAGTCGGTGTGGACGTAGGCTGAACGTGGGAGCCCATCGAGCGGGAGGAACCATTCCCGGTCCTCCAGACACACAATCGGCGGAGTCCTCACGCGATGCATCTCCGCGAGGTACCGGAACACCCGACCGATTCGCAGTTTGGCGATCTCGAGGTCGTAACTCATGAAGACGGGCACCTTATCCTGGAAATAGTGTCAAAAACGGTGTTCCCGCTACTCTAGGGGCTTTGACTCCAGACGGTCCAACGATTAGATCACACAATAATTTACTCGGGCATGACGGTCTCATCGACGAGGTTCGCGTCTCCAGCGTAACCCCCTCGTCAATCACTCTCTGTTGGGCATCGTAACGCACCGTACTACAATCTTATCCGTCGACGCTTCTCCTGATTCGACAGCTGTACTCGACCTCGTAACGCAGAATTTCAGTGCGCCACCACAACCATACGACCTCAGACCGCGACGTATTCGCAACGCTTCAAATTCAGAAATGCTTGAGAACCGCAACAGTTGATTATTATTTTCATATTATGGAAAGTCATGCATGTCAATTGTGAATAAGCATCTGTAGTCGATCGAACGCAGACATCAAGATCGCGTGACACAGGTCTCGGTTTTCTAGACCGCTCAAAACTAGAATCCGGTGTCGATATTCAAGCTTATCTACAGAGGTTACAGATATGAAGTTTCGAACAACGATTGCCGTCTTGTCACTGTTCCCGATAGCGGGGCTTGCGGACGGATTCGAGTACACATTCGTAGAGGGTGGTTTTATGAGTTCTGAAATCGACGTTGGTGGTGCCGACATAGATGGAGACGGCATTTCACTCGCCGGCTCCTACGCCTTCAACGAGCAGATCCACTTCATCGCAGGCTATGCAGATCAAAGTTACGATTTCGGCATCGATACCACCACAATAACGTTAGGTGCCGGAATCAATCACGTTCTCGATGACGACTGGGATTTTATCGGCCAACTAACCTATGTAAGTTTCGACATGGATACAGCGGGCGGTAGTGCCGACGATGATGGAATAGGTCTAATGGGTGGTGTTCGCGGCCGGGTTCGGCCCAATATCGAGGTGGACGCAGGCCTGAACTACATCGATGTGGGTGACTCAGATACTTCGCTATTTGTCAGAGGCCGCTATTACATTCGTGACACATTCTCCGTTGGTGGCGGGCTGACCCTAGATGATGGTGATACCACACTGAACTTAACTGTTCGCGCTCTTTTTGGCGGAAACGGATCTCGTCGTTAGACTATCGATCGGGCGTCTTCTCTGAACGACCGCTTTCGACATAAGCGGTCGTTCAATTTATTCGCTTCTCTATTTCTCTATGCTGGTTACCTGGAAGTTGTTATGGCCTGCAGAGGACCAGCACCGTTTGATAATCGTGTAAGCTGAAGCTGTCTGGTCGCTTCGCCGAGACCTAATCGTGAGCGCTCTCGACCGACCGAGCGCTGCAGCGAGAGCTCATAGTATTTTTTCGCCATCCGATGGTCTCCCAACATGAGATAAGTATCTGCGAGCAGCTCGGCCATCGGTTGCACCGGCACCGCCGGCCCATTCCCGAACGGCAACCCTGCTTCCAACTCGACCGCCTGTTCGATCAGCGCGAGTGACTTGTTCGTATGGCCGGCAACTAATTCGATTTGACCTTCAAGCGCCAAGCGCAGAAGTCGCGGCACCATGACACTGCGTTCGGGACGACTGCGTTCGGGATTCATGACGCTATCCTCGCTGCCCATCGCGGCCAGCGCGGCCCGGGCCTTGGACCTGTCGCCACGATTGAGAGCGACCAGGCCTTGAACGTAGTAGTCC
>SMWC01000101.1 GCA_004357505.1 Gammaproteobacteria bacterium
ATGGTGGCCAGGGGCGGAATCGAACCACCGACACGCGGATTTTCAGTCCGCTGCTCTACCAACTGAGCTACCTGGCCGTCTCGGCGAGGCGGCTATTAGACCGGTCAGCTTCCACCGTAGTCAAGGCGCTAGAACCCGGCGCATCCCAGGCCGACCGTCTTTGACAGCACAGGAGTCGCTCCGCTACCCTCGATTCAGAATCAGAACAATACGCAGTCGTCTAAACCTTGCTCCACTCTGGTCCCTTGCCACGAACGTTATGGTCTCAGCCATCCTGCAGCTCCCGCGACCGTCGATCAGAGAATCACTTATCGATCGATACCAGCGAATTCGAAATCTAAGCGTCGGGCTGGTTGCGCCGTTGGCTCCGGAGGACCAGGTCATTCTGGAAGTCAGTTCGACCTACCGCAGCTTCTTCTACCCCCGCGATCGCTGGCGGTTCCCAGGCGTTCGTCTGGCTCGGGACAGTTGAGAGCGACCAGTGGAATCATCCATGAGTCCACGGCGAGCGGTCTCGGCCATGCCGAGCGATTCCTCCCCGGACCGCTCTGAGCGTGTGCACGAAATCCTAGCCGGTCTATCCGCACCACAAAAAACCACCTCGCCAAAATATTTCTACGATCGAGCGGGATCGAAGTTATTCGATCGGATCTGCGAGCTCCCCGAGTACTACCTGACTCGAACGGAGCTGAAGATCCTGGAAAATAATCTCGACGAGATGGCCGCGCACATCGGTCCCCGTGCATCGGTGATCGAGTTCGGCAGTGGCTCCGGTACCAAGACCCGGCTGTTGCTAGACCATCTATCTGAACCGGCGGCCTACGTGCCGGTAGATATCTCGTCCTTCCCTCTGCTGGCGATGGCCGAAGAACTGGCGATCGATTACCCGCAGGTTGCGATTCGGCCGGTACTCGCCGATTTCACCCGGCCGTTCGAGTTACCACGGTTCGCGAGGCCTCCTGACAGGAATCTGGTTTTTTTCCCTGGCTCTACGATCGGGAATTTCGACGCGTCCGAGGCCTGTGCACTACTAGAAGTCATGCGAGCCGAAGCGAAGCCGGGGGGCGCGCTATTAATCGGCGTGGATCTAAGGAAGGACCCCGACATCATTCGCGCCGCTTACAATGACAGCCAGGGCGTAACGGCCGAGTTCAATCTCAATGTGCTCCGGCACTTCAACCGAGAGTTCGGAGCTAATTTTGAATTGGAATACTTCCGGCATGAGGCAGTTTATGACGAGGCGAACAGTAGAGTCGAGATGCGTTTGATCAGTTTGCGGCGGCAGACAGTGATGCTCGCGGATACTCCGATTCAGTTTGAGCGGGACGAGCACGTCGTCACCGAATACTCGTACAAGTACTCACTCGGCGAGTTCGCGAACCTAGCTAGGAAAGCCGGGTTCGACTTCGAGCAGGCGTGGCTCGATGAGAACGCATTGTTTAGCGTCCAGTACCTGACCGTGCCGGGCTGAGCATCCGGGTCATGGGGTCAACAACCACAAGGACGACGTGACGTTATGACTGAAGAGAAAATCTACCCGGTCGCTGCATCTATCGCTGCAAGTGCCTGGGCGGATGAGGCCACTTATCGGGCGCTCTACAGAGAATCCGTAGAGAACCCGGACACCTTCTGGCGGGAGCAGGCGCAGCGCCTGCAGTGGCTCAAGCCGTTCACGCAAGTCAAAGACGTCTCTTACGCGCTTGACGATCTTCACATCCGCTGGTTCGCCGACGGCGAGCTCAATGTCTCTGTCAATTGCCTGGATCGGCACTTGGCTAATCGGGCCGAGCAAACGGCCATCATCTGGGAAGGCGACGATCCCGCTGACGATCTGTATATCAGCTATCGCGACCTCCACGAACGGGTATGCCGGCTTGGCAACGCGTTGCGCTCGCTAGGGGTCGAAAAAGGCGACCGCGTTACGATCTATCTGCCGATGATTCCCGAGGCGGCGGTGGCGATGCTGGCTTGTGCCCGTATCGGCGCGATTCACTCGGTTGTCTTCGGCGGCTTCTCCCCGGAGGCACTCAGGGGGCGCATCGAGGACTGTGAGTCGAATGTCGTCATCACGTCCGATCAAGGCTTGCGCGGCGGTAAGACGATTGCATTGAAAGCCAATGTGGACGCAGCCATCGGCGGCCTGACCGCGAAGCATGTCAACACCGTCGTTGTCGTTCGGCGTACCGGCGGTGATATCGACTGGGTCGACGGTCGCGACCACTGGTATCACGACATCACATCTGCCGCAGACGCTGCCTGTCCCGCAGAGCCCATGAACGCCGAAGACCCGTTGTTTATCCTCTATACATCAGGATCTACGGGCCAACCGAAAGGCGTATTACACACCTCCGCTGGCTATTTGCTTTACGCCGCGCTGACACACCAATACGTCTTCGACTATCACGACGGCGACATCTACTGGTGCACCGCCGATGTGGGCTGGGTCACCGGCCACAGCTATATCGTCTACGGACCGTTGGCGAATGGCGCTACCACCCTGATGTTCGAGGGCGTCCCTAACTACCCCGACTCGAGCAGATTCTGGCAGGTCGTCGACAAACATCAGGTTAATATCTTTTACACGGCGCCCACGGCAATCCGCGCTTTGATGCGAGATGGTGACGAGCCGGTGCAGCGGACTTCGCGAAAAAGTCTCAGACTTTTAGGCACGGTTGGCGAGCCGATCAACCCGGAGGCCTGGGAGTGGTATCACCGCGTCGTCGGAGCAGGAGCGTGCCCGATCGTCGACACCTGGTGGCAAACGGAGACTGGCGGCATTCTCATTACACCGCTACCCGGGGCCACAGCCCTGAAACCGGGTTCCGCGACGCAGCCGTTTTTCGGCATAGAGCCCGCTATCGTCGATCATGACGGCAACATTTTAGAAGGAGAGGCCAGCGGCGAGCTTGTGATGCTAAATAGCTGGCCGGGACAGATGCGAACCGTGTATGGCGATCGACAACGCTTTCTCGACACCTATTTCAGCAAATTCCCCGGCATGTTCGTTACCGGCGATGGCGCCCGCCGCGATGCTGACGGCTACTACTGGATTACCGGTCGCGTCGACGACGTAATCAACGTCTCCGGTCACCGCCTCGGCACGGCCGAGGTCGAGAGCGCGTTGGTGTCTCATCCTCTGGTTGCCGAAGCTGCCGTCGTCGGCTATCCGCACGATATCAAGGGCCAAGGTATTTACGCCTACGTCACACTCAATGCCAACGAAACGCCCAACGATGCGTTGCGTGCTGAACTGGTGAAATGGGTGCGCAAGGAGATCGGCCCGATCGCGACACCCGACCTGTTGCAGTGGGCGCCCGGCTTACCCAAGACGCGTTCTGGAAAAATTATGCGCCGCATTCTGCGGAACGTGGCCGCAGACGACTTCGGCGATCTCGGTGATACATCGACGCTGGCTGATCCGTCTGTGGTGGAGGACCTCATCGACAATCGCATGAATCGATAGGCCGAAGCCCGGCACGAGAGTGTCACATCAACGACGTTGCCGTCCGTGGCCAGGTGGACGCAACTTGCGCCCTGGTTTTATTCCTCGGCGACGTAACCGGCCGGCCGTTCGGAGCCCTCGCCGAAAAAGAACTTATCCATCTCTCGCTCCAGAAACTCTCTGGCTTTCGGCTCGATGGGGGTCAGACGGTTCTCATTAATCAACATCGTCTGATGTGCGAGCCAACGCTGCCACGCGACCTTGGAGACGCTATCGAAGATGCGTTGCCCCAAGTCGCCAGGGTACGGCGACCGATCCAGCCCCTCGGACTCGATTCCTAAAAGCACACACTGCACAGTCCGACCCATGACAGCCTCTCCTTCCTCAGCTCTACCGCAGAGAACTCAGCAGCGTAGCGATCGGCGCTGCAACGCCTACGTCGAGTTCCTGAGCGGGGTTATACCAAAACCACTCGTCGCCATCCATCACGCCACGCGGTGCGCCTTGCAGCGTAAGAACAACGGGCTCGAGTCGAAGATCAAAGTGGGTGAAGGAATGATCGATGGGCGCTAACGGTTCGCGGCTCAAGACTCCGGTGCCGAGATAGCGATCACACCACCGATGCAGGTCGTCATCCTCGGCTAGCTCGGGCAGGCTGAACAGGCCTCCCCAGATACCAGTCTCCGGACGCCGCTCCAACAGGACTCTATGTTCGGCATCCCGGACGAGCAACACGGAAACACGTCGCTGGCGGCGCCTCGCCCGAGGCTTACGTGTCGGTAGTTCCTCCTGAACTCCGGCCAGACGGGCGGCGCAACCGCGATTCACAGGACACGCTTTGCAGTTCGGCCGGCTTCGAGTGCAGACGATCGCGCCGAGATCCATGACGGCCTGGGTATAGTGCGCCACCCGCTCCCGGGGCGTGTGTTTGTCGGCTAGCGTCCACAGATCCCGGAGGACCTGAGTCTGTCCCGGCCATCCGCTCACAGCGTGGTAGCGGGCCAGGACGCGTTTGACATTGCCGTCGAGAATCGCCTGCCGCCGACCGAAGGCGAGAGCAAGAATCGCGGCGGCAGTAGAACGGCCTATCCCCGGTAAGGCCATGAGATCGGTCAGAGATACCGGCAACTGTCCAGCGTATTTTGCAACGAGGATCGCGGCAGTTGCGTGCATATTTCTCGCTCTGGCGTAGTAGCCCAATCCCGCCCAATGCGCGAGTACGTCATCCCGTCCGGCAGCGGCGAGATCGTTCACAGTCGGAAAGCGAGCCATGAAGCGCTCGAAGTAAGGAATCATGGTGGCGACCTGCGTCTGCTGGAGCATGATTTCCGACACCCACACCGAGTACGGTGTCGCGGCGCGTTGCCAGGGCAAATCGTGACGGCCGTGTTCGTCGTACCAGGCTAAAAGCTTTCGAGCAAACGCATCCACACTAGTGAGGGCTGTCCGAACGGGCCGCAATCTCTATTGCTAGACGTTCGATTCGGTTCACGGCTCCAGTACCGCCGCGCTCCAGCCGCTGCTTCAATGCCCACGGTCCGATGACGGGCGGGATCCAGAAGTCGGGCTCCATTGTCAGACGATAAGTCATCTTGGTTCCGCCTGCGTCAGGCGTCAGCGTCCACTCCGAGACGGCGAACTTGAAATCGCTTTGCTCGGGTAATGTCACGGTGCGTATGAAGCCCGGTGCCTTTGTCTCCATGCGCTCGACCCGGCGCATGCTGACGCAGAAGAACAACACGCAACTTTCCATCGTGGTATAGACGATCGGCACCCCATCCGCCGCCGGCTCCATGAACCCGTAATCGGTGTAGACGCTGGAGATTCGGCCGTATCGCTCATAGTCGGTGAGCACCTCGAAAATGGCCTCGCGAGGCGCGTCGATATAGGCAGCGGAGACCAG
>SMWC01000102.1 GCA_004357505.1 Gammaproteobacteria bacterium
TTCGATCCCACCTGGCCGAAGGAGCTGCCGAACAACTGGAAAATCGGCGGCATTACTGGTCTTGCCGTCGACAGCAACGACAACGTCTGGGTCTACAATCGCCCGAACGATCTGACATCCATCGAGCTTCACGCCGAACTCACGCCACCGATTGCGGGATGCTGCGCCCGGCCACCCTCGATGATTCATTTTGACAGGGAAGGCAACGTGATCGGCTGGTTCGATGCGCAGCAAGGGCACGGCATGGACGTGGACAGCAACGGGTTTGTGTATCTTGGTCAGGATACGGTCCGAAAATACGACCCGGAGACCGGCCAAGTGGTTGCCGAGTTGGCGCGAACGCCGGAGAGAGAGGGTGGCGGTCGAGTTGGACTTCCCCCGCCTACGAGTCGGGAACCGGGTCAGGGTGGCCGTGGACCGGTCGCAGGATTCTTGCCACGACCCCCTCGCGACCCTGCAGAGGTAGCGGCGGCAGCGGTGGCACGGGATGCATTCCGTGAAAAGTATCCCCCTGAGACGCCGATGATTGTCGGCGGTCTCGAGGAGATTCGGATCGTCGAGGCCGACAACGAGATGTATGTCGCCGACAATTACCTCCACGGACGTGTGCTCGTCTTCGATCTAGAGACTTTCGAGTTCAAGCGGGGATGGGGCGCGTATGGCAAACCGCTGGCCGAAATCAGCACCGACGAAGCCGACCACACCTATACACCGAATGGGCCGATGCCAAAGGATTTCGCGGGCCACCTGACCCTGAACGTGTCCAATGACGGCCTCGTCTACGCAGCGGATCGGAACGCGAACCGCATCCACGTGACGACGAAAGACGGCGAATTCCTGAAGGAGTTCGTCCTTGCGCCGGGCACAGGCGTGGGCGGCTCCACCGGCGGCGTGGCGTTCTCGGCCGACCCCGAACAGCGCTATCTCTACATTTCCAGTCTGACCAACAACAAGATCTGGATTCTGAACCGCGAGGACGGCAGCATCGTCGCAGAGATGGGCCACATGGGCGAGAACGGCGGCCAGTTCTTCGGTCTGCATATGATCGCTGTCGACTCACAGGGCAATATTTACACCGGTGAAGTTTTCGCCGGCGAGCGTGTGCAGCGGTTCGTGCCCGCCGATAGTCCGAAGGGAGAGCTGCTCCAGCAACTGGCCGACATACGGTAAACGACAGAGATGCTGAGCGTTTTCCTGGTTGCGACAGCCTTGTGGCGAGGCGCAACCTCACTGGCGGAAAAATAGCGATTGCCGATGACTCACGCTAGCAGGTGCTTACTTCAAACACTGGCCTTGTCTTGGCTAGCGGCCTGCGTGCTGGTGGGATGCGGCGCGGCAACCGATGATGCATCAAATTCGAGCCGGGTCTATGTGAT
The DNA here is from genome assembly GCA_004357505.1 of Gammaproteobacteria bacterium. GTDB lineage: Bacteria > Pseudomonadota > Gammaproteobacteria > Steroidobacterales > Rariloculaceae > SMWC01. The sequence goes on from SMWC01000102.1 coordinate 1,377, forward strand.
CAAGTTTCCGCATGTAACCGCTCCGAGCACACCCAAAGGCCAGGCTGCGAACCGGTTCAAGGAACTTGCCGAGGCGCGTTTCCCTGGCCGGGTGGAGGTGGAAGTCTATCCCTCCAGCCAGCTGATGAATGACGATGACTCCCTAGAGGCGCTCGCTTTCGGTGAGATCCAAATGATTGCGGTGTCCCTGTCCAAATTTGATCGACTGACGCCCAAGTTCCAGATCTTCGACCTGCCGTTTCTATTCACCGACCTGGCCGCCGTAGAGCGTTTTCAAGGCAGCCCCACGGGCAAGCTCTTGCTCACGGAACTCGTCGACCGCGGTTTCTTAGGACTCGGCTTCTGGCACAACGGGATGAAACATTTCGGCGGCCCTCATCCGATGCGGCAGCCGGAAGATGCGGAGGGGCTCAAATTCAGAATCATGGAATCCGATGTCTTGCAGGCGCAGATACTAGCGATCGGTGGCAATCCGCAAAAAATGCCTTATGGTGAGGTTTATCACGCGTTGCAAACCGGCGCTATCGACGCGCAGGAGAACACCTGGCCGAACATTTATTCCACCAAATTTTACGAAGTGCAGCCCTACTTTACGATCACGAACCACGGTTACGTTGGCTATCTGGTCGCCGTCAATCCGCGGTTCTGGGAATCGCTGCCCGATGACCTCCGCGCGGGGCTTGAGGAGATCGTTGCCGAAGTAACGGTGTGGACCAACTCCAGAGCTGCCGCAATCAACGCCGACAACCTAGAAAGAATCAAAGCGTCCGGACGCACCGAGATCGTGAGTCTCACTAGTGAAGAGTTAACGGCCTGGCGGGATGCCGTGCAGCCTGTTTGGGAACTGTTCGCCGATGATATCGGTCGCGAGATAATTGCGGCCGCCCGCAGCGACGATAAGCGATAGCGAGTCAACGGGAAACTTGGTATTGCTCGAGGACGCCTGTTAAAGCTCGGCCAGGTGTCTCGGGGCAAAGAGTACGTAGTTAAAAAGAACCGGTAGAGCCTGGCTGCGTGGTCATAACTCCCGTACTATCGCCTAACAAGAACAAGATCATAGGAGCCTGAAAATGAATCATAACGGCGTTCGCATCCTTGTCCTATTGGGCTTGATAACGTCTCTGGGGGTCTCCGCGACAAGCTCTGCGCAGGGGACGCCGCGGCGGTCTATTACTCCTATCACAGGCGATTTATATCGCGGCCAGAACAATAATCATTTCACGGTATTTCTGGTCACGGACGAAGGCATCATCCTGACCGACCCGATCAACACCGGGTTTGCAACCTGGCTCAAGAGCGAACTCGACAGTCGTTTCGATGTACCCGTGCGCTATGTACTCTATAGCCACCACCATGGCGATCACGCGTCCGGCGGAGACGTCTTCGCAGATACGGCGCAATTCGTCGGCCATGAGAACATGTTGAGCCATCTGGCTATGCCACCCGAGTCTACGCCGCTGCCGATCGAGGGCCAGTACGCGATAGCTGCAACGATGGATGCCAACGGCAACGGTCGAATCGAGCGGAGTGAAGCGAGCGGCGCTATTCTAAATAACTTCTCAGGATTCGACGCGAACGGCGACGGCGAGCTGAGCGGCGCGGAGGTTTTGCGAGGACCGCTGAGCGCCGTACGACCGCCCGACATCACGTACTCGACGACCACTGTAATCTCCCTCGGCGGCAAGCAGGTCGAGATGACCTGGGTCGGCGAGATGAATCACTCGATGGATATGAGCGTCATCACATTCCCGGCCGAACGCGCGATGCACATTGTCGATTTCATTACCTTCCAGCGACTTCCGTACCGGGAGATGGACTTCGAAAACGGCCTATTCGACGAGTGGATGTCTGCGATCAAGCATTGGGAGTCCCTTGCCGACGACTACGACTACATCTCCCCGGGTCACGGTCCCGTGGGAGACATTACGGATGTCAGGGAGTGGCGACGATACTTCGAGAAACTCCGCGATGCAGTAGCGGACGGCATCGACGCCGGCCAGTCGCTCGAGGAGATGCGCGCGAATATCGAGATCGAGGAGTACAGCGAGTGGGAAGGCTATTCGTGGCTCGACGAGAACGTATTGGGGATGTATCACTTCCTGACCGATGACGATGACAGCTAGCACCGCTGGCTGCCCATCAAGAAACGATCTCGCGGAGATTCCAGCTCGGGAGATGCGCTGGCCAGAATCATTGGCGGCCGGATAGAACTCGTGTGTGCCAAGCAACGAGTTATGAACAAACCGATCGCACTCCTTACCATCACCGTGGTGCTGGCAGCGGTATCGGTAGCAGCGCAAGCGCAGAGCGCGAATCGTCCAGACGTTCTGTTTATATCGATTGACGATCTAAACGACTGGGTCGGACCGCTCGGCGGTCACCCCCAAGCCAAGACGCCGAATATGGACCGGATGGCGGAGCTAGGCATGGTCTTCACAAACGCCCAGGCGCCTTCGATGCTCTGTAACCCGTCGCGAACAGCACTGATGACTGGCGTGCGGCCTTCGACATCGGGCGTCTACGGCAACCAGATCGATTGGCGCACCGTCGAGCGCTTGCAGGGTATTCCCACCCTGCCCCGTTATTTTCGGAACGAAGGTTATCGTACCGTTGGTGCCGGCAAGCTGTTTCACTCTTCGACCTATAGCCCTCAGGCGTTCTTTGGCTATAACGACACCACAGCGTGGGACGCCTACTTTCCGTCCCTGGAGCGTCAACTCCCTGATGAAGTCGGGCCGCCGAACCGGCCGGCGAACGGCAGCCCGTTTTCACCAAATTTTGACTGGTCGCCTGTAGCGACCACGGACATGGCGATGGGAGATGGACAGATCGTAACGTGGTCGGTCGAGCAGATTCTTGCCGCAGACGATGGGCCGAGATTTAACGCGGTCGGCATCTATCGCCCGCACCTGCCTTGGTACGTACCGCAAAAGTACCTGGACATGCACCCGCTCGACGACATCGTGCTTCCGCTGGTGTTGGCGAACGACCTCGATGACATCCCGGCGATTGCGTTACAGCAAGCCCAGGGAAATGACATGCCACCGATGGGTATTCATGAATGGATTATCGAGGACACAGAAAACATCCGTTGGAAGGAAGGCGTCCAGGCGTATCTGGCGAGCGTAAGTTTCGCCGACGCCATGCTGGGTCATCTTCTGGACGCCCTCGAACGGAGCGGGCGCGCCGAAAACACGATCATCGTCTTGTGGTCGGACCACGGCTGGCATCTGGGGGAAAAAGCACGCTGGCGTAAACGGACGCTGTGGCGTGAATCGACCCGGGTGCCATTGATCATCGTCGCCCCCGGCGTAACGCATGCCGGCAGCCAAACGTCAGCGCCCGTCTCTTTGTTGGACCTATTTCCGACGCTAGCCGAACTTGCGGGGCTCAAGTTACCGGCGCATCTCGAGGGTGTCAGTCTGCTGCCGCTGCTTAAGGACCCCACCACCGAGTGGAATCGCGCGGTCGTGTCTACGAACGGTTTCCGTAACCACGCGGTCGCGAACGCTCGCTACCGTTATATTCGGTACGCAGAGGGATCTGAAGAACTGTACGACCTAGCATCCGATCCGAACGAGTGGAAGAACCTCGCCGGCGACCCGCAATTCGAGACGGTACGAGCAGAACTCGCTCGCTGGCTGCCGAAACACGACGAGCCGAACGCCCCCGATAACACACGGGCCACCACGCAATAGCTGGCCCGCTGTTTCGTTAGCAGGTTAGCGGTTAGCTACCAGGCGGGTTCGGCGCTCCCCGGCCACCGCCTCTGCCGCCTCCCATTCCGCCTCCCTCAAGGCGCGAGCCGTCAGGGGCCGTGCGAATACTCCAAAAGTGATCCTCGTCCCGCGTCAGGTGAACCTTGTAATCCTGTTGCACCGGGACACAAAACGTCAACGCATCATCGCAAGCAAAATATCGCACTCGCAGATCAAGCGTCTGGTTTGGTTCCCGCGCGTCTATTTCGACGAGGAATTCCCGAGGGTCGGCATCGGCGGGTTCCTCAGGATCAACGGCAACTCCGTATGCGGGTGTGACGCTGACACCATCGGGTGCCGTGATCCGGAACTCGACGGGATCGACCTCGTTATTCCAGTGCACGCGGTACAACGGATCCAGATGGAAA
>SMWC01000103.1 GCA_004357505.1 Gammaproteobacteria bacterium
CTCGCCGAGATGCGCGTCAGCGCCGCTTGCAAGGAAGTGACGATTACTTTGAAACACGTAGGTATGCTTCCGGCGAATGTCATGGGTCACAACTGGGTGTTGACGACGACGGTCGATTACATGCCCGTCGCCGCGGCCGGGCAGGCGGCAGGCCCACCGAGTTACATGCCCGCCGGTGATCCCCGCGTTATCGCCGCTAGCGCTATCATTGGCGGTGGCGAAGAAACGTCGGTGACCTTCGACCTCTCTGGATTGGAGCCCGGCAGCGACTATACTTTCTTCTGTACCTTTCCGGGTCATTTCGTGTTGATGAACGGCAAGTTCATCATCGAATAACTCCGTAACTTCTCCTGGCTCCGAGCTGACGAGGAAAACACGAGGACTATTAGCGCATGGCTATAGCAGTTGTACTCATCCTATTGGTGGTGGGCTCGTTAATTTTCCATTTCGTCAGCCCATGGTATCTGACGCCGCTAGCGTCGAACTGGAGCATGATCGATACCACCATCGATATCACACTCATTGTTACGGGCATCGTGTTCATCGCGGTCAACCTGTTCATGGCCTACTGCATCATCCGCTTTCGCCACAAGCCGGGGCGGAAGGCGCACTACGACCCGGAGAATGCGAATCTCGAGACCTGGCTCACGGTGCTCACATCTATTGGCGTCGCCGCGATGCTGGCGCCCGGTCTCCTGGTCTGGGGCCAGATCATCACGGTGCCGGACGACGCGATGGAAGTCGAAGTCGTGGGTCAGCAGTGGCACTGGAGTTTTCGCTTCCCAGGCGACGATGGTGTCCTGGGCAATGTCGATATCCGGCACATCAGCGAAGCAAATCCGTTCGGGATGGATCCGGAGGATCCCAACGGCCAAGACGATATTCTTATCGCCAACCCGGTACTGCACTTGCCGATCGACCAGGCGATCAAAACGCTGCTTCGCTCGAAGGACGTGCTGCACAATTTCACCGTGCCGCAGTTCCGAGTCAAAATGGACTTGGTACCGGGCACGGTGACTTACCTCTGGTTTACGCCGACAGTGGTCGGAACCTACGAGATCCTCTGTGAGGAGTTGTGCGGCCTGGCACATTACGCGATGAGAGGCAAGGTAGTCGTCGAGTCACAGGCAGATTTCGATGCTTGGTTGAACGCGCAGCCTACGTTTGCAGAGCTCTCCGCCCAGCCACCCGGGGATCCGGTTGCCGGTCAGGCGACGTACACCTTGTGCGCCGCGTGTCACGGCCCCGACGGCCAGGGCATGCAGCCGTTGAATGCGCCCAAACTCACCGGGCAGCAGGGTTGGTATCTCCGCCGTCAGATTCAGTACTTCAAGAACGGCGTGCGCGGTACGCAGGAAGGCGATCTGTTTGGCGCGATGATGGTCCCGATCATGGCCGTGGTCGCCGACGACAGGGCCATAGAGAACGTGGTTGCTTACATCGAGACACTTCCGTCCGAACCCGCGCCGGCTACCGTGACGGGCGATGCCACCGCGGGCAAAGACCTCTATAGGACGTGCTCCGCGTGCCACGGGGCGGACGGCAGCGGCATCTGGGCGTTGAACGCCCCACGTTTGGCCGGCATGTCCGACTGGTATCTCGTCAGACAGCTGCAGAATTTTAGAGCCGGTATCCGCGGCGCTCACCCAGGCGACGCCTATGGGGCTCAGATGCGAATGATGGCAGACATACTGGCTGACGAGAAAGCAATCAACGATATGGTTGCTTATGTGAATACTTTGTAGCCGGCGCCATCGATAGTATTTGAGACTCGAACTGACACAGCATTACGACAGAGCATCCAGGAGACCGTTCTGATGGCATACGCCGCGATTGCCGATCGAGACCAGGAACACCATCTGCATGACCCGCAGACGTTCATCACCAAATATATCTGGAGTCAGGATCACAAAGTTATTGCGATTCAATATGCCATGACCGCGATCGCGGTGGGTCTCTTCGCCATGGGATTGTCGATCATGATGCGGCTGCAACTCGGCTTTCCCGATTCGTTCTCTCTGATCTCACCGGAGGAGTATTACCAGTACGTAACCCTGCACGGAATGATCATGGTGATCTACCTGCTCACGGCCTTGTTCCTCGGCGGCTTTGGCAACTATCTCATCCCACTGATGTGTGGTGCCAGAGATATGGTCTTCCCATACATGAACATGCTCAGTTACTGGGTGTACCTGCTCTCCGTACTGGTGCTGATGGCGAGCTTCTTCATCCCCGATGGCCCGACGGGGGCCGGTTGGACCCTGTACCCGCCGCAGGCGATTACCTCAGGTACACCCGGCAGCGGCGGCGGCATCGTGGTCATGCTCGTCTCGCTCGCGCTGTTTATCGTGGCTTTCACGATGGGTGGATTGAATTACGTCACGACGGTTTTGCAGGCACGCACGCGGGGCATGACGCTGATGCGCATGCCGCTGTCAGTGTGGGGTATTTTCGTCGCCACAATTTTGGGCCTCCTGGCATTCCCGGCCTTGCTGGTTGCCGCCGTCATGATGCTGCTGGATAGACTGATCGGTACGAGTTTCTTCATGCCGGAGATGCTTTTGATGGGAGTGCAATCCGAACACGCGGGTGGCAGCCCGATTCTGTTCCAGCACTTGTTCTGGTTCTTCGGTCATCCGGAAGTCTACATTGTCGCGCTGCCGGCGTTCGGCATGGTCTCCGACATACTCGCTACCCACGCGAGAAGGAATATCTTCGGTTATCGGATGATGGTCTGGGCCATCATTGCGATCGGCGCACTGAGTTTCGTTGTCTGGGCTCATCACATGTATGTCAGCGGCATGAACCCGTACTTCGGTTTTTTCTTCGCGACAACGACGTTGATCATCGCCGTGCCGACGGCACTGAAAGTGTATAACTGGGTGTTGACGTTGTGGCGCGGCGATCTGCATTTGAACGTACCGATGTTGTTCGCCATCGGCTTCATCTTCACGTTCACGCACGGCGGCTTGACGGGCCTGTTTCTCGGTAACGTTACCGTCGATCTACCACTATCCGACACCTACTTCGTCGTCGGCCACTTCCACATGGTGATGGGCGTCTCCCCGGTGCTTGTACTGTTCGCAGCCATCTATCACTGGTATCCGAAGATCACGGGGCGAATGTTTAATGACACCTTAGGAAAACTGCACTTCTGGCTCACACTGCTCGGCACCTACTCGATCTACTTGCCGATGCACTACCTCGGCTTCCTCGGCGTACCGCGACGCTATTACGCCAACGGTGTGACTGATTTCATACCGGAGTCCGTACAAACTATGAATGCGGGCATCACGATCGCCGCTCTGGTCGTCGCCGCCTCGCAGATGATTTTCCTCTTCAACATGGTCTGGAGCCTGTTTAAGGGTGAAAAGGCCAGCAGTAACCCTTGGAACGCTACGACGTTGGAGTGGCAGACTCCGGAGACACCGCCCGCTCACGGCAACTGGGGCGACAAGCTCCCCGAGGTCCATCGCTGGGCGTATGACTACAGCGTCCCGGGTGAGGAGCACGATTTTCTCCCGCAGACGGAACCGGTGCACACCGGTGCCATCGTGCACCGCGACCTCGAAGATTTTAAGGAGTGAACGTTACCGCCCTTTTTATCGCACTCGGCGGAGCGATACTCTTATCGGTCTTGGTGATACGCCGTCTCAGGACGAAGCCCTGGCTTGAAAAGGGCCCAATCGAATTGGAAGACGGCGCCTCGGGTGTTCCGGCGGAGAAAGTCGGACTGTGGATCTTCCTCGCCGTCGTGACGAGTCTGTTCTCGAGTTTCATTGTCATGTACGCCGAACGGTCCGGCTATCCCGACTGGCGACCGTTACCGGATCTGCAGTTGCTGTGGATCAATACGATCTTCCTCGTGCTGGGTAGTGTCGCGTTTCAGCGGGCGAGAGTGGCTTCGGATCGTGATAATTTTACCGGCGTCAAAATGAGCCTGACCGCGGGCGGGATTTTCACGATCATCTTTCTCGTCGGACAGGTTCTCGCATGGCAACAGCTAACGGCCTCCGGTTACTTTCTCGCAACGAATCCTGCCAGTACGTTCTTTTACCTGATTACCGGCCTGCACGGGTTGCACCTCCTTGGTGGCTTGTGGGTCTGGGCAAAAACGATCTCGAAGGTCTGGCACGGCCTCGAGTCGCTCAGTGTGACTCAGATCACCGGGGTGCGCCTGAGCATCGAGTTATGCTCAGTCTACTGGCATTACCTGTTGCTTCTATGGTTGGTGTTGTTCTACTTGTTCTCGTCTTCGTAAAAGGACTTACGGTCAGATGGCACATGACGCGACGGCGTTAGGAGCCGGCCTCACTCCCGGTCTTCGAGGTATAGGCTCGGATTGGGCCGGGGACAAGCAAACGTTCCATGTCCCATGGGGGAAGGCCATGATGTGGATCTTCCTCCTCAGCGACACCTTCATCTTCACGTGCTTCCTAACCGGATATATGCATGTGCGCGCATCCACGCGTATTCCGTGGCCGAATCCGAGTGAGGTCTTCGCGTTATCGTTCGGTGGCGAGCCGATCCCGTTAATTCTCATCGCGATCATGACATTCATTCTGATCACCAGCAGTGGCACGATGGCCATGGCCGTCAACATGGGTTATCGCGGCCATCGAGCCAAGACCGCGTCGCTCATGCTGATGACTGCAGCATTAGGCGCAATGTTCGTCGGTATGCAGGCCTTCGAGTGGACGAAACTTATCATCGACGAGGGCGTACGGCCCTGGAGCAACCCGATGGGGGCACCGCAATTCGGCGCGGTGTTCTTCATGATCACGGGCTTCCACGGGTTGCACGTGTCGATCGGTGTAATCTACTTGACAACCGTAGCGATGAAAGTTCTTCGCGGCGATTATAAGAAACGCGGCTACGAAATCGTCGAGATCACGGGTTTATATTGGCACTTCGTCGACCTCGTATGGGTCTTCATCTTCGCTTTCTTCTATCTTTGGTAAGGGTTCGACATGGCACCAGCGGAAGGGCAGCGACATCCACTCGCCATCTATTTTTGGATCTGGGGACTACTGTTCGTGCTCAGCACATTCTCCTATATGGTGGACTACATCGGCTTTGAAGGTTATCTGCGCTGGGGTTTGATTCTGACATTCATGTTCCTGAAGGCGGGCTTCATCATCGCCGTTTTCATGCACATGATGTGGGAAAGGATGGCGCTGATGTGCGCGATTCTTGGGCCGCCAACGGTCTTGCTGGTGTTAATCGGACTGATGGCGGTGGAGGGCGACTACACGTTCCTGACACGCCTGAATTTCTTCGGCGCGGACACGACCGAGTTTGCCGAACACCATTAGCGACAACACGCCGACTGTTTGGTGGCATTGAATGAATGGATTAGGATGAAACTATGTTAATCGGTTTTGCCGCGTTTGCTGTGTTCTTGATCTTGTGGGGTTTCGCCTGGCACGCTCAGATACCGCTTGCGTTCGGCATCCTGATCGGCTTAGGCGTAGGTGCCGTGCTCGCCCGATTCATCGGCCCGTTCAATAACATCGACGAGATACCGATCTGGCTGCCGGCGACGCCGTTGATCAGCGTCGTCATTGTCCTCTTCGTCCTCGGGATCCTGGCTTGGCGGCTGCCTGATGACGGCGACCCCGATTCGGACGACACCCACTAGCCAGACCCCGCACGGTTCCTATCGAAAAGGATTCAGTCTTGTGCCGTCTGAGTTTTTCAACGGCCTATTAGTGTGTCATCGCATAAATAACGTAATTAACGGCGAAGCGGTAGGCGAGTGCCGTCATCGGCTCGGGGTACCAGGGATCATCAGCGTGTTCCCATGCGTCACCCATGTCCATGTTAAAGTTGATCGCGACCATCAACCGGCCGTTATCGTCAAAGATCCCGCGCCAGTACGGAATTCTGCCATCCTCCTGCCAGGTCACACCGCTCCGGATGTAGCTTCGGCCGGGTATTTGAATGCGCTGATCGAGGTCGTAGAGGATGTGCAGAATCTCATGGCTTTCTTCGATCTCGAGAATCGGACGATCCGGAAATACCCGTTGCATCGAGTCGATAAACACCGCCCATTGATAGGTACCCCAGAAATCGTCGACCATCAGGAAGCCGCCTCTGAGCAGATACTCGCGTAGACGAGCCGCTTCAGCATCGTCTAGATACCATTGGCCGACCTCGACCGCGTACAGCCATGGATAGTCCATGACCTCGTCGTCTTTTAAGCTGACATCTCTGCCGTAATCCCCCGTCGCTACTCGCGTCAGCCGGGTGATTCCCTGGAGTAAGTGGGTCTCAGCTTCGGGATAATCCGTTAACCAGGCTTGGCGACGGCGACCACGATTCGAACTGGAATACTGGAGTCGGGTAAAGAAAAACTCAGCGTCGAGCGGCGCGGTCGCTTGCGGCTCAGGCACCTGCCCGCTAGCCGGGGCCAGATATCCGCACGCGACGATCAGGCCGGAGACCACGACCGCACACTTTGCGTACCGTCGCCGGTCGATGTTCATGCGCACCTTGCGATGAACACCGGTCGCTTAGAGCGGCCGCAGCTGCACTGCACGGAATCTGATCAAGCCGCCGTTGTTCTGCAATGCGAAAGGCCCGGAGGGATGCGTGTCGTCCTCGAAGTCCGCCGTGACCGTACCATTCAGCGTTACAACGATGTGTGTGCCTTCAGCGACAATGTCGTAACTATTCCATTTCCCGCCAGTTTCCAGAGTCGCCATCGGCGGATGGCGGTTAACGATTGCGCCAGTTCGATTATCCGGATCTTCGTTTTGGTCGAAGATATTGATTTCGTAGCAGTTCGTAGCGCTGACGGCAACGGGATCGTCGCAGCGGATAAAGATACCGCTGTTGGCTTCGGGGCTCGGCCAGAACTCGACCTGCAGACGGAAGTCAGTGTACCAGCCCTTGCTGACTAGAAAGCTCCCCGTATAACCATCCGCTTCCACATAATCGTCGATGATGTTCCATTGGGCGTCGCCCACCGGATCGAAGCTGGTCAGGTCGTGGCCGGCGAATAGCACAACCCAGTTTGCCTCGCTCAGCAGCGATGCCTGGGTCGTGGTCAGCGGCTCGACCGCAGCGGCTGGCGAGACGGTGACGGGCGGCGCCTGTTCGACCGCGCCTGCAACCGGGGGCGAGTCTTCTGCGGACATATCGTCCGCGTTCTGGCATGCGGCGAGCGCGAGGCCTGAAAAAATGCTGGCGGCGATTGATAGACCCTTCATGTCGATCTCCTGACGGCTTGTTCTTCGATACGGCGGGCGCGTTCTTGGACGGATGTCAGCGAATACCCCCGATACGCCTCAGGTAAGCATACACGACGCGATTGGCGAACACGATGCGCTGTCTAGGCTCGTGGCCGGCCGGCTCTTCTACTAGGCCGCGGGCAGTGCGTCGACGAGCTCCTCCATGCGTCGTCGCATTGCTGCATCAGGAAGTCGGCCTATGGCACCACCCAGGTTGTCTACCATATTGGCAGGCTTGCTCGTACTCGGCGTCATTACCGTGACGGCGGGATTGGCGGCGATATATTTCAG
>SMWC01000009.1 GCA_004357505.1 Gammaproteobacteria bacterium
GGCCTCATGCACATCGATACCGATTTTGCGCCTGTCGGTATCGAAAGCGATAACGACTTCGATATCGCCGGGCTTGTATCCGCCGATCTCCCAATGCATCAGGCCGGAGGCGTCCTGTGGGTTCTTTCCGCGGTAGTAGTGAATTCCCTGTATCAGGGAGCTGGCGCAATTGCCGATTCCGATAATGGCTATTTTGATCTTATTCATCTGTTGCGCTTATTCCTTCATGAAAGGTAGAGTGTCGAACGAGCAATACCGAAGTACCGACAGGTCATAGTCACGTTTCTCGAAAGTGCTCCAAACTTCTCCTTCCTCTACAGATCCCTCGTTGATCTTGATCGATTCGTACACTCTCCAGGTGGCCACCAAAGACAGAGTAAGACTGTCCGAGAGACCGAACCTAGCCTACGACCACCGTATAAACTACGGCGATCTAGAAAGACCTTGCGTCGCCTGATCTCCCCCCAGGAAGGACACAACAGTTCTAGAGTTCTTGTCGAGTGGTATTCTACCTAGTGCGCATCCATAAACGCCACTATTTGGCCTGACGGGCAAGGAGTTTGATTGTGGGATTGTGCGATTTGAGGCCGAATGGTGCATAAAAGGGCCACTCGACGGTGCGGAGCGGAAAAATACGTGCGGATCCGTCGTTACGCACACAGCCCGACCCCTGAGCGGGTGGCTCATGTGGCCATATGTTCAGTGGAGTGTGAGCAGCCGAGATTTAGACTCGGTCTGAATGTTCGCTTCCGGAGGTTACTCTCCCCCCGCTCGCTACCTCGGTGTCAGATACCGCTCAGCGTGTCGGTTGCAGCCATGCTCGAGGCACGCGTCCCGTCGGTGGCGATCGCCTGAAGTGCAGGAAACTTGACGACCGTGCCGGTGCTGACGCGATCCAGATCCAAGTCCGGATTGAATTGGCGCAACAGCCAGACCGGCACCCGGTACGTTCGCAACGCAAGAATATAGAGTGACTCCCCCGGCTGCACGACGTGTTCTCGCGTGTCGGTTATCTGATAGGCGAGGAAGAACGCTTCCTGGGTCGTGCGTTGATACTCGATCCGGCGCTGCTCGAAGGTAACGCGATCGATATTCGAGAAAGTCAGTTCTAGACGCTGCCCGATCACGACGGCCTGCCTGAACGGCATTCCATTGATATCCCGCAGCCGCTGAGTCCGGATTTCAAGCCAATCGGCATAATGCCCGAGCGTCTCCAACGCGTGAACCTCGATCGTGCCATCCTCACTGACGAGATAGTCACTGGGATCGGCTGCCATATCCGCCTGAACAATCGCCAAGACATTCTCGTCGAGCGAGAATTCCGGCTCCGGCTCCAGCGAATCAGTCAGGACACCCAGCACAACCTCATCAACCAGCGTGTCGGAGGGCTCGCGAATAAAGGCCGGCGGCTCCGGTACTCGTTCGGCTGGTTGAAACTCAACCGGCCCTGCCACCATTGGCGTGGGCACGTCGAGCACCGCTGCCACCGGTCCCGACGCCTGTTGAGCCGTTGCTGCTACATTCGCCATCGTTGGCAGAACCGGCGCCGCTTGAACAGTTTGCTCCGCGGCGGAAAGCATCGTCTCAGCAATGGGCTCATCCGACGGCTCGGCGAAATTCCCAATGCGTAATTCCTGACCGGCGTAGATCAGATTTTTATCGACGATGCGGTTGCGCGCCAGCAAAAGATCTTCGGCAACACCGAATCGTCGCGAGATTGCATCGATACTGTCGCCCGACCGCACGATATAGGTCTCGCCCGGTTGCTCGCCATTAAGTTGTGCCAGCGTCATCGGAACGGTTCCTTCGCTGCCTGGCAAGCGTAATATCTGGCCGGCGCGAATAAAGTTCCGACTTCGTAGCCCGTTGAGTTGGACAAGCGACGCCACGCTGACGTGGTAGCGCGTAGCGATCTCCGACACGGTGTCGCCATTACGCACACGGTGGATAATATCGGGCATCTGTGCCGCATAACGCTGTGTATCCGAGATCAATGCCAAATGGCTGACCGCGTCTGCGAACATCGTTGTTGGCAAACGCAAGTCGAAGCCCCGCGGCACGAACTTGTCGCCGCTCCAGACAGCATCCGTCAGCGCAGGATTCCAGCTTCGCAATATACCCCTATCCGTTTTGAGCGCCGATTGAAGCGTCGCCACGGTCAGGTAGTCGGGAATTTCCACCAGCGTCGTGTCGACAGCCTGCGCAAGTTCGAGCGGACCGAAGTACTGCTCGTAATCGGCGTCCACCTCGACCGCGGCCAGAAACGCCACGTAAAAGTTTCTCGAGGCGAAGCCGAACGTACGTCCCTCGTAGTGGCGCAGAATCGTTGCTATCGCGTCCGTGCCCAACTGCCGCACCGCGCGGCGCATCCCCGCTTGGCCATGGTTATAGGCCGTGATGGCCAAAGGCCAGCTGCGTAAGACGTCATAGTTGTTCTGCAGGAGCCGGATCGCGGCCACGGTCGAGATAAACGGATCACGCCGTTCATCGACAATATGATCGATACGCATATAGCGTAATCCGGTCGAGCGCGTAAATTGCCACATACCGGCAGCGCCGACTTTGGAATACGCGGTTGGGTCGAACGACGATTCGACGTGAGGCATCGCGATTAACTCCGGCGGCAAGCCACGCTCGGCGAGCAGACCTTCGATATAGGATCTCCAGGCACCGGATCGTACCAATCCTGCACGGAACCGATCGGATTGACCAAGCTGGAAGCGCAGCCGCCCGGATGAGGCACGGAGCTCGGCATTCGAGACACCCGCAGGCCATTGCCCCAGTACCTGCTGCTCCTGAGCCGTCAGGTCAGCGCGTTTGCCGTCGGCCAGGACGGCGAGCACAGCCCGCACTTCCTTGTAGGCCTGATTCAGTTGCCGGGTGCGGTCGCGTCGGCTGATATCCTCGCGAAACCGAACGACGCGGTAGACGACGCCTAAGTGCCGGGAGTCATGAATGAAACCGCTGCGCGTATCGATCTCGGTATAGACGCGCACCCAGAACTGGATATCCGGCTCCAGCGCAGCTGGACGCGGCAGATCCGGAGTCTGCGCCCCGACACGGCCGGCCGCACCAACGGCCACGGCGATCAACCAAAACCACCTCATATTCGCTACGATCCCGGTCAGCGGAGAAAATCTTGTCGAATGCAAAGAGATTATGTCTATTCGTCCAGGAATGCCCGGACCCGTATCACGCTGCACCGAAAGCGCAAAACTCGCTTGAAGCGTAGAAATTTCTCGACATATTCTCTTTTCTTACAGAAGGTTAGGAGTAGAAATTCCAGTAATTTCTGTATCCTGGTCAGTCTACCGGCAGCGGCATGAGTATGCCAGTCTAGCGATTATCGAACGGGTGACGGCGGACGATGACGGCTTCGCGACCCGGTCCGGTCGAGACGATGTCCACGGGTGTGGCGACGATTGCCTCGATGCGCGCCAGATAGGCTCGTGCCGAATCGGGCAACTCGGCGTATGAGGTAACGCCGGATGTGGCCGTCTGCCAACCCGGCATCGTTTCATAGACCGGCTCGCATTCACCGTAGCGCTCCATCAACAACGGTGGCGTCTCGATCAGGTCACCGCCAAGGCGATAGCCGACGCAAATTTTGACCTCCTCCAGGCCGTCGAGAACATCCAGCTTCGTGACGCACAGTCCGGTCAGAGAGTTGGTAAAAACCGCGCGCTTGAGCGAAACGGCGTCGAACCAGCCACAGCGTCGTGGACGTCCGGTCGTGGCGCCGAACTCTGCGCCAATCCGTGCCAGATGCTGACCCATGTCGTCGAAAAGTTCGGTGGGAAACGGTCCGGCACCGACTCGCGTCGTATAGGCTTTGACGACCCCCAATACGCAGTCAATGGCTGCCGGACCCATACCGGTACCCGTCGACGCGCCACCCACGGTGGTGTTCGATGACGTCACATACGGATAAGTCCCCAGATCGATATCCAGCATCGCGCCTTGGGCACCTTCGAAAAGAACGCTTCGCCCGTCGGCCTGCATCTCCCGCAGAAGTTCAGTGACATCGGCGACCAGGGGCTTGATGCGTTCGGCGAATCCCATCAGGTGCTCGAGCTCGCGAGCGGGTTCGATAGGGTCTGCGCCGTAGTAGTGTTGCAGCAGGAAGTTGTGCAGGTCGAGCAGCGACATGAGTCGTTCTTCGAGCGTCGTCGGCTCGAATAGATCGGCAACGCGAATCGCGCGGCGAGCAATCTTGTCTTCGTATGCCGGCCCAATCCCTCGGCCCGTGGTACCGATCGCCTCGCCACCGCGCGCCAGCTCCCGTGCGTTGTCTAGCGCCAGGTGCGACGACAGAATCAGCGGGCAGGCCGGCGACAGCTTCAAGCGCTCAGTTACGGGGACGCCTTGCGCGAGCAAGCCATCGATTTCCTCGATCAGCGCGGCCAGCGACACAACAACGCCATTACCGATCAGACACGTGACGCCTTCGCGCAAGATCCCTGAAGGAATCAAGTGAAGTACGGTCTTCTCACCATCGATGACGAGCGTGTGACCCGCGTTGTGGCCACCCTGGAATCGCACGACGGCATGAGCGCGCTCGGCAAGGAGATCCACGATCGCACCTTTGCCCTCATCGCCCCACTGGGTGCCGATGACGACAACGTTGCTGCTCAACGCTCAGCCCCGTACGACAAGCAACAATCCCAAACCCGTAATAACCAGCCCGAGGCCAAAGCTTCGCAACCGGCCGTCTTCCAACTGAGCCAGTAGCGCAAGTCCGCGGCGCCAGCCGTGGGGCGAGGCAAAAGGCAACAGGCCTTCGATGATCAGGTAGAAAGCTAAGCCCGCAACAAGATCCGACCAGGCCAAAGTCCTAGCCTCCCGTGTAGCTGGTGAGGTGCCGAATTCAGTGCTTACGGCGGCGCGCCGGACTGCGCCTGCAAAAATCGGAAGAAATCGCTTTTGGGGCTAAGCACCAGGAGATCCTGCTCGCCACCGATGGATTCGCGATAAGCCTGCATGCTCCGATAAAAAGCATAGAACTCGGCGTTCTGAGTATAGGCGTTGGCGTAAGTCTCAGAGGCCTGCGCATCGCCTTCGCCGCGCATTATCTCGGCATCTCGATAAGCCTCGGCCAAGATGATCGTGCGCTGCCGGTCGGCATCGGCGCGAATCCGCTCAGCATCCTCCGAACCCTCCGCTCGGAGCTGCGATGCGACGCGAAATCGCTCCTGCTGCATGCGCGCATAGACGGAGTCGCTGACTTCGTCGGACAACTCGATACTCATGACGCGAACGTCGATTACCTCGATACCGAGCTCCGGTGCGCTTAGCTTCGCTTGCACGAGCATCGCCGACATGATCTCGCTACGTTCGGCGGACACGACCTCTACCACCGTCCTTTGGGAGAACTCAGCCTTGATCCCTTCCCGGATGATTGCCGAAAGCCGCTGTTGGGCGAACAGCTCATCGCCTCTGGCAGAGCGATAGTATTGCCCCGGATCGGTGATACGCCAGGTAATGAAATAATCGACGATGAGGTTCTTTTTCTCGCCCGTGAGGAACCGTTCCTGGGATTCGCTGTAAGTCAGAATACGATCCGGATACTTGATGATGTTATTGACGAACGGAATCTTGAAGTGCAGTCCGGGCTCGTAATCAGATTTGACGATCTCACCAAAACGGAACTTCACCGCGTGTTCGCGCTCGTCTACGATGAAAACGGACATCCTCACGAGCAGCACGCCAAGGACCACCAACACCAACAACAGATTCAATCGCGGACTCATATCACCTCACTCGCGCTAGCGTGTATTTCGTGCCCGTAACTGGGCAGAGGAGTTCGAACTATCGGCGTTCATGGACTCGGCGGGCGTAAGCAACCGGGACTGCGGCTCCGGCCGGCGATCCATGAGCCGATCGAGCGGTAGATAGATCAAGTTTCCGGTTCCCTCCGTGTCCAGCAGCACTTTGGTCGAGGTCGACAGTATCGCTTCCATCATCTCTAGATACATACGTTGCCGCGTGACTCCCGGCGCCCTCTCGTACTGAATCAGAATCTGCTCGAAACGGCTCGCCTCACCTATTGCGTCTGCAATGACTCGCGCCCGATAGCCTTCGGCGTCCAGAAGCTCGCGAGCTGCTGAGCCGCGGGCGTTCGGCACGATATCATTCGCGTAGGCCTCGGCCTCGAAGCTCATACGCTCCTTATCCTCGCGGGCCTTGATCGCGTCCTGCACGGCGGCCTCCACAGCCCCCGGGAAGTTGGCTTCTTGCAGATTGACTTCATAGATCGTGATACCGGTACCGTAAGCATCCGCCGTTGACTGAATCAGCGCCTGCGTTTGGCTTGCGATCTCCGCCCTGCCGGTGGTCAGGATAAAGTCGAGCTCGTTCTTGCCGATCACCTCGCGGATCGCGCTACTGGCGATATTGCCGAGCGTGGTCTCGGGCGCTCGCATATTGAACAGATACGCCTCCGGGTCGGTCCGCCTGAATTGGATCACCAGGTCGACCAACACGATATTCTCGTCCCTCGTCAGCATGCTGCCCTGATACGGCAAGCGCTCGGTCACACTGGTGTTGATCCTTTCGACCGCCTCGATCGGCCACGGAATGTGCCATCTGAGGCCCGGTTGCGTCAGCGCATGGAAAGCGCCAAATCGCAGCACGATGCCGCGCTCGGCATCGTTGACCTGATAGAACCCGGTGAACGCCCACACCGCCAGCAGCAGCATGA
>SMWC01000104.1 GCA_004357505.1 Gammaproteobacteria bacterium
CGGGCACTTGAGCTGACGCGATGCTGACGAGGCACAGCACTGCAGCGAAGGTCACTAACGAACTGAGACGGCGAATCATCAGAGTTTCTCCGTAGGCGGGTTACTCGGTCATCCTAGCGTGGCGGAATCCGTTGTGCAATCGGGACCGTAGCAGCAAACCCGCCCGCCTCGCCCCGCAATCTCAAGATTTCTTTAGCGCCATCTCGAGGACCCTGGCGACGTGCAGGCCCGCGCGACCGGTGCCGTCTTGAATCTGCTGGCGGCAACTCGTGCCGTCGGCCACGATCAATGTCTGCTCATCCGCCTCGCGGACGGCCGGCAGCAGACTCAACTCGGCCATTTGCATCGATATCTCATAGTGCTCTGCTTCAAAACCGAACGGCCCGGCCATACCGCAACAACCGGAATCGACCAGTTCAACTTCCAACTCCGGGATCCACCGCAAAACCTCCTCGACGCTCGGCATCAGGCCGAAGGCTTTCTGGTGGCAATGCCCATGCACTAACACACGCCGTTGACGTAGTGGGTTCAGCGACAGATTCAGCCTCCCGCTTTTGCGTTCCGCCGACAAGAACTCTTCGAACAACATCGCTCTACCAGCCAACGCGGCAGTGGCTGCTCCGGGAAGCAGAGCTGTGAACTCGTCACGTAGCGTTAATAGACAGGATGGCTCCAAACCCACGATCGGTACCCCCCGGTCGACGTACGGCGCCAGTGTCGCAAGGACCCGGCGCGCCTCAGCCGTCGCTGCCTCAATTAGACCCGTATTGAGGAAGGTCCGCCCACAGCACAACGGCCGGCGTCCATCGACAGCTCGGGGTGTCACGACGCGGTAACCAGCTTTGTTAAGCACATTGACTGCAGCCGTGGCCGTCTCCGGCTCGAAGTAGGTATTGAATGTATCGACCAGCAACACCACTTCGGGTCCTCGCCCGACGACGTTGCCGACACCGCGAAAGATATCGCGGCGCCACGTCGGCATTGGTCTTCTCGCAGTGAGACCGAGTAGCCTCTCTCGTAGTTGCGGCATCAGGCGGCCACGATTGGTCACATTAGCGAACATTGAAAGACGTGCAGCCCAACGAGCGTAATGCGGCAAGTAGGCGATGAGGCGATCCCGCCACGTTAGTCCCCAACGTTTCCGGTAGTGGTGAAGAAATTCGATCTTCATGCGATACATGTCGACACCGGTCGGACATTCGCGCTTACACGCCTTACAACCCACGCAAAGATCCATCGTTTCGTACATTTCTTTCGACGTCAGTGCGTCCGGTGCCAATTGACCCGTCAGCGCCAGACGCAGCGCATTGGCCCGGCCGCGCGTCACATGCTTCTCGTCCCGGGTAACTTGATAAGATGGGCACATCACGCCGGCATCGATCTGTCGACAGGCACCATTGTTGTTGCACATTTCGGTCGCACGATGAAATCCGCCCCAGGCCGACCAATCCAGAGCGTCGTCTCGTTGCTGCGGCTGGTACTGCTCCGAGAATCGCAACAGGTCCCGCTGATCCATACGCGGCGGGTCGATGATCTTGCCGGGATTGAACAGTCCGTCCGGGTCGAAGCTCTGTTTAACTTCCCTGAAAGCCGCGACGATTTGCGACCCGAGTATCGGCTCGAGAAACTCCGACCGCACCAGTCCGTCACCGTGTTCGCCGGAATGGGAGCCCTTGTACTCGCGCACCAACGCATGCACTTCATCCGAGATGGAGCGTAACTTGGCCACGTCAGTATCTTCCTTCAGATTCAGTATCGGTCGAACGTGCAGACAACCCACGCCCGCGTGGGCATACCAGGTCCCTGTCGTGCCGTGCCGCGTAAAGATTTCGGTGAGTCGGTGCGTGTACTCGCCAAGTTTGTCCAGCGGCACAGCGCAGTCTTCGACGAACGAGATCGGCTTACCGTCACCCTTCATCGACATGACGATATTCAGCGCCGCTTTTCGCAACGACCAGATCGAGTGCTGCAGCGCGACGTCAACGGCCCGCAGCACGCCGTCAGGCAACCCTAAGTCTGCCATGACTTCTTCGAGCCGATCGAGCTGCCGTAATTGCTCGCCTCGGTCGTCACCAGCGAACTCCACCAGCAGCACAGCCGCTGGGGTCCCCTTGATGAAACTGCCCATCGACGAACTGAACGCCGGAATGTCAGCGGCCAGATCCAATACTGTGCGATCGATCAACTCCATCGCAGCGGGATCGAGAACGACGATGTGCTGCGCCGACTCCATCGCCGCCAGGAAGGTCGGGAAGTGGCAGACGCCTAGTACCTTATGCGCAGGTATGGGCTGGAGCGCGAGATCGATTTGTTGAAACCACGCGAGCGTCCCTTCTGAACCGACCAACAGATCGGCAAGATTGAAGTTCGCGCGGCCCAATCGATCGATGTTATAGCCTGCAACGTTGCGGGCGACTCGCGGATAACGTCGCGCGATCTCATCGGCATTACGCTCATAGAGATTCTGCATCTGGCCGGTGAGACTAGTCAGCCGGTCGTTATCCGAACCCCCATTGCGACGCCTCCCCGACGAACTAGCGCTTGCGCGGAGGTGGAGCTGCTCACCGTCGCCGAGGATGGCCTTTATTCCGCGAACGTTATCGACCATATGGCCGTAGTGGAGAGAGCGGGCGCCGACGCTGTTATTGCCCGTCATGCCGCCGATCGTTGCTCTGCTCGAGGTCGAGACATCGACGGGAAAAAACAGTCCGTGCGGCTCCAAAAACAAGTTCAGTGTATCGAGGACGATACCAGGCTCTACCGAGATGGTTCGGGCTTCGGGCTCGAACGCACTAACAGCAGTTAGATATTTACTCGCATCGATGACAAGCGCCTTACCGACCGTCTGTCCAGCTTGAGACGTACCAGCACCGCGCGGTAGTATCGGCACGCCGTGCTCGGCTGCGATCTGGATGGCGCAGAGTACGTCCTGCCTGTGGCGCGGAACGACCACCCCGATGGGCTCTATCTGATACATCGAAGCGTCGGTGCTATAGCGACCGCGGCTGAACGCGTCGAAGAGGATCTCGCCCTCCAACTCCCGACTGAGTTGCACAGCGAGTGGTGAGTCGGTCCCTTTGACGGGTTGACGAAGCATCGGCGTAGTTAAAAGCTCACTGGCGGTTGGGTTTGACGCGGCCTACCCGTACTATTCTACCTGTCTGAATATCGAGTACCTACTACCTATGAATGATAATAACGAGTCCGGAGCTGCGCGAAGCGGCCGACATTTCCTGCAAGTACCCGGACCGACCAATGTCCCCGATCGAATCCTCGGAGCGATGGCCCAGCCGACGATCGATCATCGCGGCACGGCATTTGCGGCGCTTACGCTAGAGATTATTTCGGGTTTACGCCGAGTGTTTAATACCAGCGGTCCGATCATGATCTATCCGGGATCAGCCACCGGCGGTTGGGAAGCAGGATTCACGAATACGCTCTCTCCGGGCGATAAAATCCTGATGTTCGACAGCGGTTTCTTCGCGCTCAACTGGAAAATCGCCGCCGTTCGTTTCGGACTCGAAGTCGACTTCGTGTCCTGCGATTGGCGACACGGCGTGGATCCGGATACGGTCGAAGAAAAGCTGAAGGCAGATGCCTCCCACGAATTCAAATCGGTGATGGTGGTCCACAACGAAACGTCGTCCGGAATCACGAACTCGATCGCTGCTATCCGTGAAGCGATGAACCACGCCGGGCACCCTGCATTGTTGATGGTCGATGCGGTATCTTCCGCGGGCTCTATCGAATACCGGCAGGACGACTGGGGCGTCGACGTCACGATCGCGGGCTCACAAAAAGGCCTGATGCTTCCGCCCGGACTGTCCTTCAATGTCGTGAGCGAGAAAGCCATCGCGGCGGGCGCATCGTCGCAGCTCCCGAGTTCCTACTGGAACTGGAAGGACGTCCTGCCATCAAATGAAACCGGGCAATTTCCGTACACGCCGGCAACCAATCTTTTATTCGGCCTGCGAGAAGCGCTGTCGATGCTGGAGGCCGAAGGCTGGTCGAATATCTATGTGCGCCACGCACGATTGGCCGAGGCAACACGAAGGGCCGTAGCTGCCTGGGGACTCGAGAACTACTGCGCCATACCGGCAAAGAGCAGCAATACCGTCACGACGGTACTCCTTCCGGAGAGCGACAGCGCGGATAAGTTACGTGCGGTCATCCTGCGACGCTATGACATGTCGCTCGGGGCCGGCCTAGGCCCGTTGGCGGATAAAGTTTTCCGCATAGGTCACCTCGGCAGCTTTAATGAGCTGATGTTGGCCGGAACTCTGTCCGGTATAGAGATGGGACTCGCCGCGGCGGGAATTTCCCATTCCACCGGTGGAGTAACGGCAGCGTTGGACTATCTGAAGACTTAGGATGGAGGCAGTCGGTATGCAGCGCCGCAATACGTTGCCATTGATTTTAGTCGTCGCGCTAGCGGCGGCGGGTTGCGCCGAGCGCTCGGCGGGGCCGCTGGAACTCAAGTTCGGACATGTTGGCGCCCCCGGTTCCCTGTTCGCAGCCTCCGCCGAAGAGTTCGCGCGACGCGCGAATGAACGGCTCGGCGACCGCGCCACGGTGATCGTCTTCGGCTCGAGCCAACTCGGGGGCGACGAGGTACTTCTGCAGAAACTAAAATTAGGCACAGTCGATTTCGCACTACCCTCGACCATCATGTCATCGACATTCGCGGCCTTCGGATTATTCGAGATGCCCTATCTGATCGAAGATCGCGAACATATGCGACGAATTGAAGAGGAGATACTCTGGCCGACTCTGCGGCCCTACGTGACCGCAAAAGGCTATGACATTATCGCTGTCTGGGAGAACGGTTTTCGCCACGTGACGAACAGCATTCGCCCCATCTTCACCCCGGACGACTTGTCCGGGGTGAAGCTCAGGACACCCAGAGGCATCTGGCGCGTGAAGATGTTTCAGACATTCGGGGCCAACCCGAGCCCGATGCCGTTATCGGAGGTGTTCGTCGCGCTGCAGACTGGGGTCATGGACGGTCAGGAGAATCCTCTCGCGCAAATTGTGAGTTCCAAGTTCCATGAGGTTCAGCCGTATCTGTCACTGACGCGGCACGTCTATTCGCCGGCTTATGTTACGGTCAGCGCTGACCACTGGGGCCGTTTACCTGAAGACATCCGGCAGATCCTGGCGGATACCGCGCGCGAGGTCCAAGCGTATGTCTACGACACGGCAGAACGGATGGAAACTGAATTTCTGCAAGAGATGCTCGATGCCGACGTCGCTGTCAATGAACCTGACTTCGAAAGCTTCGTCGCAGCAAGTCAGGCTGTCTATGAAGAATTCGGCAGGTCCGTCGCCGGAGGACAGGAGCTTCTAGATCATGCGTTCGCTCTGGCCAGTGACTGAGCTTGACTGACTTAATACCGCACCCTCCATGAATGACGCGCAAACCGCTCCGTGACCATCTCTTCGACCAACAAAATCCGTAACGGCGCAGAGCGGTCTCTCGAAGTCATCGCACTGAGCTTGATGGCGGCGCTTGCTGTCGTCGTGATCGTAGGCGTCGGCTTCCGTAAGGCCGGAGCGGCACTGGTCTGGTACGACGAGGTCGCCTCCATCCTGCTGGCCTGGCTGACCTTCTACGGCGCATCGCTTGCTGCCCTGAAGCGGGCACATATCGGCTTTCCGAAGCTCGTTCAAAGCGCAGCCCCCCAGGTTCGATTTTGTCTCGTCATCTGTCGAGAGGTAATCGTTATCGGCTTCTTCGTTCTAGTCGCGTGGGCCGGCTGGAGAGTATTGCAGGTCTTGGACGGCATCTATCTTGCGAGCCTGCCCGGAGTGTCGGCGCGCGTCGCTCAGTCTGTTATTCCCATCGGCGCGGTGCTTTTCATCATCGCCGAACTTTTGAGCTTTGCCGAACTCTGGCCGGCGTTGAGAGACGCGGTTCGGAAGCCTTCCGAATGATCCTGCTACTGCTGTTCCTTGGACTGCTCCTACTAATCGCCATCGATGTGCCGATCGCGATTGCGCTGGGCGCTGTCACAGTCGTCGCCGTGTTTATGACCTCTGGCGTCGATGCCCTTCCCAACGTGGCGCTGGTCCTTTATACCGGCGCCACGAAGTTCTCGCTGATCGCTATCCCGCTGTTCATTCTCGCCGGTGCGATCATGAATTCATCCGGCATCTCGCGCCGGCTCATTGCGTTCGCGTCGTCCTTAGTCGGGTTTGTTCGTGGTGGACTGGCCATGGTCACGACGGCGGCGTCGATGTTCTTCGCCGAGATCTCAGGATCCGCCGTCGCCGATGTTGCATCACTCGGGTCAATCTTGATCCCGCAGATGAAGGCCAAAGGATATCCGGCCCCGTTCGCCGCGGCCGTGACATCGTCGTCCGCCACGCTCGCGGTCATCATTCCGCCGTCGATTCCGATGATCCTGTACGGCGTCATGTCGGGCAGCTCCGTGGTCGAATTGTTCGTTGCCGGGATTATCCCGGGCGTCATCGGCGGCGTGCTGCTGATGAGCGTCTCTTATGCGATGGCGGTCCGCCACAATTTTCCCGTTGAAGCCGCGTTTCGACTTCAACGCGTAGCAAAAACATTCAGAGAGTCAATCTGGGCGCTATTTCTCCCAGTCATTATTCTCGGTGGCATCTTTACAGGCTGGGTGACTGCAACCGAAGGAGCGGGGTTGGCTGTCGTCGCAGCCATCTTCATCGGTGGCGTGATCTATCGGGAGCTAGATTGGAAAAAACTTCGTCGCGCCATGATCGAAGGCTCGGTGCAGACAGCCGTCGTGATGCTGCTGGTCGCGGCATCTGCTCTGCTGGGCGAGTTTCTCACTGAGCAGCAGGTCCCGCAGCACGTCGCGCAATCCATCATAGAGCTCACCGATAATCGCTGGGCTGTACTCGCCCTGCTCAATGTCTTCTTTCTCGCTATTGGGTTGTTCCTGCATTCAGCCGCTGCGATCATTCTGGTTGTACCGATCGTGATGCCGCTGGTGTATGCAGTGGGCATAGACCCCATACATTTTGGCCTGGTCGTGACCTTGAACCTCGGGATTGGACAGCAGACACCACCCGTCGCGAGCGTCCTCGTGACGGCCTGCTCGATCGCCAAGGCGGACATCTGGGATGTCAGCAGAGTTAATATCTATTTCGTCTCGGTATTATTCGCGGTGCTGATGCTCGTGACGTACATCCCGGCGATCCCGATGAGCCTAGTGAATCTACTCTATCGCTGACCCGATCGGTCAACGAAACATGAAACGGGCTGCTAGCGGAGCTATATCATGTCCGAACCTGTCTATACTGAAGTCCAGGATACCGTCGCTACGGTCGTACTGAATCGACCGGAGAAGCTCAATGCGCTGGATCTGCCCGACTGGGTCCGTATCGGCGAGCTCATCGGCGAACTGCACGAGAATGAGGCAGTTCGGTGTGTCGTCATTCGTGGAGTAAACGCAAAAGCCTTCTCGGCGGGCGCCGATATAACAGGGTTCGCGCAACACCGCAGCACAAAGTCTCAAGTTCGGGCCTACGGCGAGATCATCGAATCGAGCCTGACGGCGATCAGACACTGCCGGCATCCGGTCATCGCCGCGATCAACGGCGTTTGCGTCGGCGGCGGGCTCGAACTTTCGAGCGCCTGCGATATCCGGATCTGTGGGGCTTCCAGCCGCTTCGGCGCACCGATCAATCGCCTCGGACTGACGATGTCCTACGCCGAAGTGGCAACACTGAAAGACATCGCCGGCACTGCGGGAGCGCTGGAAATTTTGCTCGGCGGTAATGTCTTCGACGCTACACGAGCTTATGAGCTCGGCCTAGTCAGTCAAGTGACGCCGGACGGTGAGCTTCTTGAGACAGCCTACGCGCTGGCGCGGCGCATCGCCGAACGCGCACCACTGGTCAACCGCTGGCATAAGAAATTCATTCGTCGCTTAGCGAACCCTGCGCCGTTGACGACAGAAGAAATCGACGAGGGCTACGCAGCATACGACACAGAGGACTATCGCATCGGCTACGAGGCGTTCCTTGAGAAGAAGCAGCCGGACTTTAAGGGCCGCTGACAGATGAGCGCCACGCATTCCGGTCCACTCAATGGCCTGGCTGTCGTCGAGCTGGCCCATATTATGGCCGGACCGGTATGCGGCCGGATGCTTGCGGACATGGGTGCCGATGTGATCAAGGTCGAACGGGTGCCGGGCGGCGACACGGCACGAGGTTTTATCCCGCCCGATATCGACGGTGAGTCGGCAGCATTCATGATGCTGAATCGCAATAAACGCGGCATCGCCGTGGATCTCAAAAAGCCTGCCGGTAAGGAGATATTGCGGCGCCTGTTGAAGACGGCCGATGTTCTCATCGAGAACTACCGCAAGGGAACCATGGAGCGGTTGGGCCTCGGCTACGACGAGTTACGGCAGGACAACGCGGGGTTGATCTATTGCGAAATCTCCGGTTTTGGCCGGACCGGACCCTATTCCGAACTGGGCGGTTTCGACCTCGTCGCCCAGGGCATGAGCGGGCTGATGAGTATCACCGGCGAGGGCCCCGACCGGCCACCGGTCAAATGCGGCCCACCGGTCACGGACATCACCGCCGGATTGCTCGCGACCATGGGTATCCTCGCGGCCTATATCGAGCGAACCAAAACCGGGAAAGGACAACGAGTGGACACCTCACTGTTCGAAGCCGGCATCACCCAAACATTCTGGCAGTCGGCGATCGCACTCGCGACGGGTACGTCACCTGCGCCGATGGGCTCGGCCCATCCGCTGAACGCCCCCTATGAAGCGTTCCAGACCGCGGACGGCTGGCTGACCCTGGGCGCGTCCAGTCAGGTCGTCTGGGAACGGCTACCCGAGGTTCTCGGCCGCCCGGAGCTGCTGCACGATCGTCGCTTCCTCCACAATGAAGACCGAATGGCGCATCGGACCGAGCTCGCCGATGAACTGGCGCCGGTGTTCAGACAGCGACGCACGCTTGAGTGGCTGGAACGCCTCGAAGCGGCAGGAGTGCCTGCCGGCCCGGTGTTGAGCGTCGGTGAAATGCTTGCCGATCCGCAAACGAAAGCACGTGACATGGTGGTCGAGACGGAACATCAGCGCCTCGGTCCGGTGCAGACCATCGGCTTTCCGGTCAAGTTCAGTGAGACTCCCGCGGCAATCGAACGTGGTGCGCCTACGCTTGGCCAACACACGACGGAAATCCTGCTCGAGTTGGGTTACTCGAACTCCGACATCGACCGGCTTGCTGCCGACCAGGTCGTAATCCGACCCGAATAACTGCGGTATCTTCGTCTTAGCGGCCGCGCCTATAGCGACGGCGGCGTCGCGATCTGGCGTATAATCGTAGCCCGTCAAACCGACATGAAGCCGACGACGAAGCGGCCTTCAGGGGAGCTGTGATGAGTTTAAGATTCATAGGGATACTGACTTCGGGGATTGCACTGTCGCTAATCGGGGGCTGCGCGCCTGATGCGCCAGGGGGTACAGCCGGAACGGGTGTTGCCAGCGCACTAGGAACAGCCGTCGCGGCCGCGAGCGATCAAGTACCAGCCTATCAGGTCGACGCATCCTGGCCGAAACCATTGCCGAATGACTGGATCCTCGGACAGGTAGCCGGCATCGCCGTCGATAGCCAGGACCACATCTGGATCATCCAGCGGCCACGCACGTTGACCGCGCATGAAGCCGGGGCGGTGCAGAACCCGCCACCGACCGATTGCTGCGTCCCCGCACCCTCTATCATGGAATTCAGCCAAGAGGGCGACGTGCTGCGAGCGTGGGGCGGACCGGTCTGGAATCAAGACACTGCGGAGTGGGACACGCCGGCGGACGGTTGGCCTCAACAGGAGCACGGTATCTTTGTCGATCACGAAGACAATATCTGGATCGGCGGCAACGGCGCCAACGATCACGTCGTACTCAAGTACAGTCCGGACGGAGAACGACTCTTGATGTTGGGCCAGTGGAACGAGACCCGTGGCAGCAACGACCCGGATCACCTGGGACGACCGGCCGATGTCTATGTCGACCCCGAGACCAACGAAGTTTATGTTGCTGACGGTTATGGCAACCGCCGAGTGATCATTTTCGATGCTGATTCGGGTGAGTACAAGCGTCATTGGGGCGCCTACGGTAACGTACCGGACGACTCGATCGAGCTTGGCGACTATGACGTCAACGCCGACCCCCACGAATCGTTCCGCAGTCCCGTGCATGCCGTGCGCATCAGCAACGATGGCCTGGTCTATATCGCTGACCGTGCGGGCAATCGCCTGCAGGTTTTTAATAAGGACGGCAGCTTCGTCGAAGAAGGGCTGTTTGCCGCATGGACTTCAGTGCAAGGCTCGGCCTGGGATATCGAGTTCTCGAACGACGCGGAGCAGACCTGGGTGTTTGTTGCTGACGGAGCCAACATGAAGATCTGGATCCTCCGTAGAGACGGCCTGGAAGTCGTCGGCTCGTTCGGGCGCGGCGGGCGACAAGCGGGGCAATTCAACTGGGTGCATAATCTGACGGCAGACAGCGACGGCAACCTCTACACCGCCGAGGTCAATACGGGTAAACGGATTCAGCGGTTCAGGTTGATCGCCGCGAACTAGGAACAGTGCCACGGCCGTGCCGCCATCGAGTTCCGTACTAAGTACATGACATGTCAGGACCTGAGTTTGTTGGGAGACCAGTGATGAAAACCGCTTTTTATCTGTGCCTGCTGCTCAATGTTGTTTTTCTCGGCACGGCGTCGGCAGCGGATGACTCCGAAGCCCGTACCTATGGCAGCATCGACTTCGACGCATCCGGCAGCCCGGAGGCGCACGAGGTGTTCATCCGCGGGCTGTTGCAACTCCACAATTTCGAGTACGACGACGCGCGCGCAAGCTTTCTCGCCACCCAGAAGCTCGACCAGGATTTTTCGATGGCTTACTGGGGCGAGGCGCTGACCCACGAACATCCGCTGTGGAACCAACACGACCCGGAGGCCTCCAGAGCCGTACTGGCGAAGCTCGGCCAGACGGCCGAAGAGCGCACCGTCAAGTTTCCTACCGCCCGTGAGAAAGCCTATTTGCAATCCATCGAACGCCTGTTTGGCGACGGCAGCCAGCAAGAACGGGAGCTGCGCTACTCGGCCGCGCTAGGAGAAATTCACGAGGCTTATCCCGACGATCTGGATGCCGCAGCGTTTTACGCGCTGTCCTTGCTTACGATCAGTCATGGCGGCCGTGACTTCGCGCTCTATATGCGGGCGGGGGCCATTGCGGAGGAAATCCTGGATATCAATCCCAGGCATCCCGGCGCCTTGCACTACTCGATCCACAGCTACGACGATCCGATTCACGCGCCGTTGGGACTGCGCGCCGCGAATCTTTACGCGCAGGTCGCACCGTCTGCCGTGCACGCGCTGCATATGGGTTCTCATATCTACTTCGCTCTGGGCATGTGGGAGCTCGGTACCGAACGAAACACGCGTGCTTTCGAAGCAGCGGTCGCGCGCCAATCCAACCCGGATGACTCGTACGGGAGTCAGGCTAATCACGCGCTGGCCTGGCTGATCTACGCGCTAAACCAGCAA
>SMWC01000105.1 GCA_004357505.1 Gammaproteobacteria bacterium
GAGCGCCAAACGCAAGACTGTGCGGCGCAAGGTAGCTAAGAAACGCGCCACCAAGAAGAAGGCGACGCGTAAGAAGGCTACTCGCAAGAAGGCAACACGTAAGAAAGCGAAGAAAAAAGCCAAGAAGAAAGCTACTCGCAAGAAAGCGAAGAAAAAAGCCAAGAAGAAAGCTACTCGCAAGAAAGCGAAGAAAAAAGCCAAGAAGAAAGCTACTCGCAAGAAAGCGACGAAGAAACAGTAGTTTCTTTAGCGCCTTATGTCAGCCTTCTGGCTCTGACATGAACGAAGTGCCCGCTATACGCGGGCACTTTTTTGGACCTGCGATATGAACCAGGATGATAAGAAACGCCAAGCGGCTGAAGCGGCTATCAGCCAGATCGAGCCTGGAATCTCCCTGGGTGTCGGCACAGGTAGCACGGTAAATTTCTTCATCGACGCCCTCGCTGGACACGCCCTAAACCTGACGACGGTCGTCTCTAGCTCAGAGGCGTCCACCGAGAAGCTGCAGAATCTCGGCGTCGAGGTCTCTGATCTCGCGAGCGCCGGCGATCTGGATGTCTATGTAGACGGCGCTGATGAAGCAACCAAGCATCTTCACCTTATCAAGGGCGGCGGCGGAGCACTCACGCGCGAAAAGATTCTTGCAGGCGCGTCACGGAAATTCATTTGTATTATCGACGACTCCAAGCTCATGGGTATCCTAGGCCGGTTTCCGCTCCCCGTCGAAGTGATCCCAATGGCGCAATCATTCGTCGCACGGCAGCTGATTAAAGCCGGCGGTCAGCCGATCTGGCGGACGGGCTTCGTCACCGACAACGGCAATCATATTCTGGATGTCCATAATTTGAGCATTCCGAATCCGCTTGAGGTTGAGAATCGTCTGAATCAGATTCCGGGCGTAGTCACAGTCGGGATATTCGCTCAGAGACACGCCGACGTTCTACTGGTCGGCGGAGATAATGGCGTCAGGGAGATGCGGTAACGCCGCGTATTGTTGCTGCCGGACGGCGAACTGGCTGGGGGAGAGGGATTCGAACCCCCGCTGTCGGAGTCAGAGTCCGATGTCCTACCACTAGACGATCCCCCAGTTGTGGGAGTCACAAACTTTAGCGCTTGGAGTACTGCGTCGCTTTACGGGCCTTGCGCAGGCCAACTTTTTTGCGCTCGACTTCCCTAGCATCCCGGGTGACGAAACCTGCTTTGCGTAACGGCCGTCTGAGCGTTTCATCATACGCAATCAGCGCTCGAGTGATTCCGTGGCGAATAGCTCCTGCCTGTCCGGTCGTGCCACCGCCGCGTACGCTGATCTGAATATCGAACTTATTCTCCAGCTGCGAGAGCTCGAGAGGCTGGCGGACGATCATACGTGCTGTTTCCCGGCCGAAAAATACGTCCAACGACCGTCCGTTTACCTGAATCGCACCGTTACCGAATCTTAAATAGACTCTGGCCGCCGAGGTTTTTCTTCGGCCTGTTCCGTAATAAACGTCGGTAGCCATACCTTATAGCTCCAGCGGACGAGGCTGTTGGGCCTGGTGCGGATGCTCCGTCCCGCGAACGACCTTGAGTTTCTTGAACATCTGTCTTCCGAGAGGGTTCCGCGGCAACATGCCTTTGACAGCACGCTCCAAAACCCGTTCCGGCGCTCGCTCCAGAAGATGTCCCAGGGATTCGGATCTAAGGTTACCGATATAGCCGGTGTGCCAATGGTAGATCTTATCCGTTAACTTGGCGCCGGTGACCCTGATTTTCTCAGCGTTAATCACCACGATATAGTCGCCCGTATCAACGTGCGGCGTGTACTCAGGCTTGTGCTTCCCGCGTAAACGCCCGGCGATCTTGGACGCTAGCCGACCGAGCGTTTTACCGCTGGCGTCTACTAGATACCAGTCGTGCCGGACTTCAGCCGGCTTAGCCGAGAATGTCTGCATACGTTGCTTGGCTTGCGGCGAGACCGCCGTCCAAAGAGGCGGAATATTACGCGCGTGTTCAGGCCCTGGCAAGGCATACGGGGCTCTGAGCGTACCATCCTTGCCGCTGCTACCATCTGTAGGCATTAACCGGGATCGATCTGCTGGCGACTCGCTATAATGGCCTAATGACGCGAAAGATCGATTGGCAAGATCGTCTCGTTGCGGCCGCCGACCAGGCGCTGCGCACCCTGGTCGGCCCAACACAGGCTTCTCGCCCGTCTCCCGCCGCGGGTCTATCTGACTCGCTGTTCACGGCGGAGGAGCGCCGCACGAGTAGCGCTCTGATGCGCGTCAACCATGCAGGAGAAATCGCGGCACAAGCACTCTACAGCGGCCAGTCTGTGATGGCTCGCTCTGCGATGACGCGCGACCACCTGCTCCAGGCAGCGGCTGAAGAACAAGATCATCTCGCCTGGTGTGCCCAGCGAATAGCGGAATTGGATGGCCGCAGGAGCCTGCTCGATCCGCTCTGGTACGCCGGAAGCTTTCTGCTGGGCATGCTGGCGGGCAGCGCCGGCGACCGGGTGAGCTTGGGCTTTATCGCAGAGACCGAGCGCCAGGTCGAAGCTCACATACGCGACCATCTGCTCCGTCTGCCGCATACTGATGCCAAAAGTGCGGCTATTCTTAAACGTATGGCGACCGATGAAGCCCATCACGGTACGACTGCGATGCTGTCCGGAGGAATGGAACTTCCTCAGCCCGTTCGGTCGCTGATGGCACTAGGAGGTGAATTTTTACGTCGTACGGCACTTTGGGTGTGAACTGCGTCACATCTTGAACCCATGGTTACTTGTCTTAGCCCGACAAACTGATTTAATAACACATTACGTCAAACGGAGCATCAAGCCATGGAAAAAGCCGTCCGGCCCTTAAGTGAAATTCCCGCGATCAATCGCTTCCTGAGCTATTGCCGCGTCCGGACGGTCCCCGCCAAGACCGTCATGATTCATGCTGGCGATCTTCCGGACGTGATGTTTTACATCGTATCTGGGTCGGTTGAGGTCATGATCGAAGACGAGGATGGTAACGAGATGGTGTTGGCCTACCTCAACAAGGGCCAATTTTTTGGTGAAATGGGACTGTTCTACGAACAACCGACTCGAAGCGCCTGGGTGAGAACACGGATGGAGTCCGAAATCGCCGAAATGACCTATTCCCGCGTTCGACAGGTCGCCTCTGAAAGTCCCGGACTTATTTTCGAGCTGGCCACACAACTAGCCGCGAGACTAGACAGAACGAACCGAAAACTTGGCGACTTGGCATTCGTTGACGTCACCGGACGGGTTGCACACGCCATCATGGATCTTTGTAATGAGCCAGACGCCATGACTCATCCGGACGGCATGCAGATCAAGGTATCCCGCCAGGAGCTCTCCAGACTGGTCGGTTGTTCGCGAGAGATGGCAGGCCGTGTACTGAAGGTCTTGGAGGAACAAGGCCTCGTCAGCGCAAATGGCAAGACCATCGTCGTATTTAACGCTCGTAGAGAACTACCGAAGCCCCGCAGAGAAGCCATCCGTCGGTCTATGTGAGCTGACTACTTGAAGCCTCGGTGAGTCTTGACCCGCTCGTAGGCGGCACGGATCTCCTGGGTCTTCTCTGCAGCGACGCGCATCATCGATTGCGGCAAACCCCTAGCGACCAGCTTATCCGGATGATGTTGATTCATCAGACGTCTATAAGCCGTCTTCACTTCCTGATCACTTGCACTGGAATCCAGGCCGAGGACGCGAAACGCATCCGCTAGTCCGACCTGCTTGCTATGCTCACCACCGGCTCGAAACCGCTGAGCGCGAATCAGCGCCTCTATCTGAGCAAGCTCCACTCGGCCCATTCCGAGGGACCTGGCCACCAACCAAAGAAGCTCTCGCTTCGTTTTGCGGACAGGCCCGGCTGCCAATGCGGCCTGCATCTGCATTTCCATAAACGCTCTGATCAGATCTCGGCGACCACGGAGTCGCTCATGCAATCTGTCCAAGCTCTCTGAGCGGCGAAAATCCGGGCTCTTACCGGCCGCGAAAAATAATATCGCCTGCTGCACCTGCTCGGGCGATAGGGCCATGCTATGCATAAGGCGCCGGGCTATTCGGATATCTTCCTCCGAGACACGGCCGTCAGCCTTAGCGATGTGCCCCATCAACGTAAAGGTCATCTCGAAGAACAGCTGTTGGATTTTCTCCGAACCGAAACCTGCTCGTCGACGCGTCGCATAACCGGAGATCAGCCCTTTATCGAATTGATGCCCGAGCATGATGCCGAGCGCCAGACCGACTAGACGGAATGGGCCGGCCGCCGCATAGCCCAGTACGCCGCCAACCGCCTTACCGATCCACTGCATGACTTTTCACGGACACGGCTCCGGGACAGCGGTAGATTCTAGGCTGTCGCTCGGCGCCGTGGAGTTGCTGACTGACCACTTGACGAGTCATTATCTCTTTTTACATCCCAACCTTTAATTTGCCAACCCCAGAAGGACACCGTTGTCTATGACCGAGCCGCAACCAGATGCCGTATCTGAGTCAAATCTGACGAGCCTAGAACTGGTTGCCCGCGGTAAGGTACGCGACATCTACCGTGTCGACGATGAACACCTGCTTATCGTCGCAAGCGACCGCCTATCTGCCTTCGATGTCGTGCTTCCGGATCCGGTCCCCGGCAAAGGAATCGTGCTGACGGCGATTTCCAACTTCTGGTTCGAGCGACTCGGGCACGTTGTCCCTAACCATCTAACGAATATCGACCCCGTTAGCGTCTTACCGGATCAGAAGGACCACGCAATCATCGAAGGTCGGTCGATCGTCGTGATGCGTCTTAACCCCTTGCCCATTGAAGCAGTTGTGAGAGGTTACCTGATCGGTTCCGGATGGAAAGATTACCGTGCTTCAGGCAGCGTCAGCGGCATCCCACTGCCCCCAGGTCTGGAGCTTGCCGAGCAACTACGTGAACCGATCTTTACGCCAAGCACCAAGGCGGCCGCGGGAGAACATGACCAGAACATTTCGACCGACGATGTCGACTCCTTGATCGGCCGTGAGCTTCGCCGACGCGTGTCTGACCTCTCACTGCAACTCTATTCGGAGGCGACGCAGTACGCCCGAGAACGCGGTATCATCATCGCGGACACTAAATTCGAGTTCGGTTTGGATAGCGATGGAGAATTGTATCTGATCGACGAGTTGTTCACACCCGATTCATCGAGATTCTGGCCGGTCGCAAGCTACGAAGCGGGCTCTTCACCGCGGAGTTTCGACAAACAGTATGTCCGCGATTACCTCGAGACGTTGGACTGGGACAAGAAGCCACCCGGCCCCCACTTACCAGCTGTGGTGATCAAGCGAACTCGTGAGAAATACTACGAAGTTTTAGATCGTCTGAGTCGATAGCGGTATTCAAACACTTGCCGTAACGTGACGGAGCCCGCCGATGGAGCGATGGATTCGACATCTTCAAGTGTGGCTCTGGCACCGCGACGTGCCGTCAGGAACGCTGCGGAAGAGCCTCCTGACAGTCTCACGCTTCCTCTACGCCCTGGCCAGAGAACTCTCGTCAGGCGAGCTTAGCCTGCGCGCAATGAGTTTAGTGTATACGACCATGCTCGCGGTCGTGCCGCTACTAGCGCTGAGCTTCTCCATCCTGAAAGGCCTTGGCTTCCACCGTCAAATGGAGCCACTAATTCTGCGCGTTCTCGCGCCCCTGGGCCCGCGCAGCGAAGAGCTTACTGCCACCGTTATTGGATTTGTAGATAACGTACAGGGCTCGGCGCTGGCCGGGGTGAGTCTGACGCTATTGATCGTCACCGCGTTATCGATGGCGAAGAAAGTCGAGAATAGCTTCAACTTCGTGTGGCGAGTTGATCGCCCGCGCAGCTTCGGGCGTCGCTTCAGCGAGTACCTGAGCGTGATGTTGCTCGGACCAGCACTGATGAGTGTCGCTATGCTAATGGTGGCAACGTTAGAGAACACCGCAGTCGTCAA
Source organism: Gammaproteobacteria bacterium (assembly GCA_004357505.1). Classification (GTDB taxonomy): domain Bacteria; phylum Pseudomonadota; class Gammaproteobacteria; order Steroidobacterales; family Rariloculaceae; genus SMWC01. The sequence goes on from SMWC01000105.1 coordinate 5,951, forward strand.
CCGACTGCGAGAGATAGAACCGCTGGGGAGTCTGATCGTCGGCGTAACCCAGCTAACGCCGTACGTGCTGGTTATTGGCGCGTTTACTTTTCTCTATGCGTTCGTACCGAATACAACGGTGCGGATTCGAACCGCTCTATTCGGGGGCGTGCTCGCCGGTATCGTCTGGGTCGGCTGCGGTGAGCTGTTCGCACAGTTCGTCGCCGGTACCGACCGAACCGCACTCATCTACGCCGGCTTCGCGACTGTGATCTTCGGGATGCTATGGCTCTACTTCTCCTGGTTGATTCTACTGCTCGGCGCGCAGTTTACTTTCTTCTATCAGAACCCCGAATATCTTCGTCTTGACATGCGCACACCGAACGTGTGTAACGAAGTGACTGAGCGCCTAGCTATCAGCGTGATGTTGATCGTAGGTCAGGCCACCAGCGAACCGTCGAATGGCTGCGGACTTTCGGGCCTAGCGGCGCGAATTGGCGTTCCGCGGCATCTGTTGGATCCCGTCGTCGGGGCACTACGGGAAGCCCGATTGCTCGTCGAGACTACCGAGGAACGATTGATTCCCGCTAAGGATCTACGAAAAATCAGTATCGTCGAGATTCTCGCGTCGGTACGCGCAGCGGCTGCAGACGGACGATCAGCGGAGCCGGACCAGTGGAATCCGACGGTCCAGGCCATAGCCCAGCAGATCGACGCCGCCGTATACGCAGCGGTAGTGTCCCGTTCTCTGGCTGATCTAGTAGACGAAGACGCAGCATACGCACAGCCGGAGTCGTCGTAAGGAAATTCGTCAGTGGCCCGCAACCGTGAGACCTTCGACGAGAACCGATCCGCAGCGAATCGTTCCCCGCAGATCGACGTCAGAACCAATGGCCCGAATACCGTGGAACAATTCCTTCAGATTTCCCGCAATAGTGACTTCGTGAACTGGAAATACGATCTCGCCGTGCTCAACCCAGAAGCCCGCTGCGCCTCGCGAGTAGTCTCCGCTGACCATGTCGACGCCCTGCCCGAGTAACTCTCCGACCAAAAAGACTTGCGGACAATCGCGGAGCAATTGATCGAGCGAGCCAGTCGTGGGTTTCACGACGAGATTGTGAACGCCGCCTGCATTCCCGGTTGTCTGCAGCCCTAGCCGCCGCGCAGAGTAGCTCGTCAAGATGTAGCCCTGCAGAACTCCACTGTCTATTAGCTTTCTCGGGCGGGTCGCGACGCCCTCGTCGTCGAATGGTGCACTGCCCATCGCGCCGGGAATAAACGGATCCTCATCTATATCGACGAACTTAGGAAAGATCTGGTCGCCACATGCGTCCAACAGAAACGAAGCCTTGCGATATTGGCTCGTGCCCCGGATAGCCCCAATGAAGTGCCCGAACAGGCCCGCTGCCAGCTCCGCTGGATAGACCACCGGCACCTGCCGCGTTGAAATCTGCCTTGCTCCTAAGCGGCGCAACGTTCTGTGCGCCGCCTTTGTCCCGACTTGCTCCGGTGTCTCCAGAACGTCAGAGTTCCGCGCTACCGTTACCCAATAGTCGCGTTCTAACGCATTCTCGCTCTCTGCAATTACACCGCAGCTCAAGGAATGATTGGTCGTGGCGTAGCCACCGCAAAAGCCGTGACTGTTAGCGTAGACCTGTACGCCCCCACCAGTCGATACGGATGCTCCCTCCGAGTTCTTGATCCGCTTGTCCGTCGCGCGTGCGACATCCTCTGTTCGGCGCGCTAGCTCCTCGGCGGCTTCGACGGGTAGCTCCCATGGACGATAGAGATCCAGATCCGGGAACTCTTGCGCCATCAACTGCTCGTCGGCAAGACCAGCGTACTGGTCCTTCGCAGTAAAGCTCGCGATGCTCAGCGCTTTACGGGCGGTTTCTTTGATCGCCGCTGAAGAAAACTGTGCCGTGCTGGCGCTACCCTTGCAGCCTCCTACATACACGGTGATCGCCAGCGACCGATCACGCTGGCGTTCAACCGACTCCAGTTCCCCCATGCGCACCGTCACCGATAGTCCCTCGCCGTAACTCACACCCGCTTCTACCTGATCGGCGCCGAGCGTGCGCGCGGTCTTGACAGCTTCCTCTGCCGTTACTTGAAGTGACTGCTGCACTTCGTGTGCGTTCATGAGTGGGCTACCTCGTGAGATAAAATGCTAATTCTAACTGCTGTACAATAGCGCGATGAACCCCCTGGTCGGAATCATCATGGGCTCGATGTCGGACTGGGATATCATGCGCCATACGGCGGATACCTGCGACGGGCTAGATATTCCCAACGAAGTCCGGATCATATCGGCTCACCGTACGCCCGATTTACTTTTCGAATATGCCTCCAGCGCGTCCGAACGTGGCCTGGAGGTGCTGATAGCGGGTGCGGGAGGCGCGGCTCATTTGGCAGGTGTCACCGCTGCTAAAACGCAGCTGCCTGTACTCGGCGTCCCGATGCAATCTCAGACATTAAGCGGCATCGATTCTCTGCTCTCCATAGTACAGATGCCGGCCGGCATCCCTGTCGGCACGTTAGCCATCGGCAAGGCTGGAGCGATCAATGCCGCTTTGCTGGCTGCCGCGATACTCGCCAACAAGCACGCCTCTATCTCAACCGCGCTGGCTGCGTACCGCAGACATCAGACTGATCGTGGCCTTAGCGCGCCGGACCCACGCGACAGCTAGGATCCGCCGCTAATCGGGAGCGTATCCGGATGCGCCCCCAGTTGGCCGAGCTGTCTTCTTTAACCTTGAGACGAGTCGTCCAGGGCGCGACGGCTGCGACTCCGACGATACGCCCGGCGCCTGAGCCACACAACCAAGCCGGCTACCACGCTGGCGAGTCCCGCTGCAGCGAAGATTATCGGCCAGTACCAATAATTCAGATGGAGACTCGATGCCAGGAGCAGAAAGCCGACCACAAAATAGTAATAGGGTAGTGACTCGTATAACGGCCTCGCAAGCCACATCATCATTGCTCCTAGCGAGATCGGAAGCAGCCTAGCGCTACACAGATGTCGCTCATCGTAACGATCTTTTGCGAACTATTAGGCCTCGGTTCCGCCGACGGTCAAAGCGTCGATTCGTAACGTCGGTTGGCCTACTCCGACAGGCACCGATTGACCTTCCTTACCGCAGATCCCTACGCCCGGATCGAGTTCGAGGTCCGAACCGACCATGGACACTCGTGTCAAAACTTCGGGCCCGTTGCCGATTAACATGACGCCCTTCACGGGCGCGGTGATTTTACCATTCTCGATCAGGTAAGCCTCACTCGCCGAAAATACGAATTGTCCGGAAGTGATATCGACCTGGCCCCCGCCGAAATTCGGAGCGTATATCCCTTTATCTACCGACGCGATTATATCTTCCGGTGCGTGCTTGCCCGGTAACATATAAGTATTGGTCATTCGCGGCATAGGCGGATACGCGAATGACTCTCGACGGCCGTTACCCGTAGACTTGGTCTTCATCAGGCCGGCATTGAGTTTGTCGTGTAAATACCCTTTGAGTATTCCTTTTTCTATCAACATATTGCACTGCGTCGGCGATCCCTCATCGTCCATATTGAGTGAGCCGCGGCGGCCGTCGAGCGTACCGTCATCGACGACGGAACACTCGGGCGTTGCCACACGTTGACCGATCAGGCCGGAAAAAGCCGAGGTCCCTTTGCGATTAAAGTCACCCTCAAGCCCATGGCCGATCGCTTCATGCAGCAGAATTCCGGGCCAACCCGGACCCAAGACGACGGGCATTACCCCGGCTGGGGAGTGGATCGCGTCCATATTCACCGACGCCTGGCGTACCGCTTCTGCGGCCAGGCTTCGAACCTTATCCGCCGCCGTCAGTAAGGACAGGTCTCCCCGCCCACCGCAGCCGGCGTAACCCTGTTCTCGACGATCGCCCTTTTGAATAATCACCGAGACATTGAGGCGCACCAGCGGTCTGATATCCGCGCCGAGAGTCCCGTCCGAACCCAGCACGAGTATCATTTCGTAAAGAATCGCAAGGCTTCCGATCACCTGGGTAACGCGCTCATCGATGGCCCGTGTCTCACGATCCAAACGCAGTAACAGCTCGACCTTGTCGGCGTCCTCCAGACTCGCCGACGGATCTTCCGCCGGATAGAGTTTCTGAGAAGGAGTTGCCCGGGGCACTTTTACGCGACCATCACCGCGCGTTCGAACGATTGACCTTGCCGCTTCGACGGCGTCCTTAAGCGCCGGGGCGTCGAGCTGATCGGAGTAGGCGAAGCCTGTTTTCTCGCCGGAAACTGCGCGCACACCGACACCTTGATCGACACTCTGGAAGCCGTCTTTGACGATGCCGTCCTCTATGGTCCAGGTCTCGAAACGCGTGAACTGGAAATACAGATCGCCATAGTCGAGCTGCCGTGTCATCAGCGCGCCCAAGGCCCGGTCCAGCTGGCTCAGGTCGAGCCCCGCGGGCTGCAATAGCTTACGGTCGACAATTGTTAATGCGTCTACGGGAGGGACGACATATTTTTGAGGTCGCATAGCTGACGCGTCTGGCGCTCGGTGATGTTATGCCCTAGAGCTGGCGCCGATGCTCAAGAGCCGGGAAGCTTCCGCATACCTATCTTAAGCCACATCATATCCATATCTACCACGATCACGCCAGGGCCCGAGTCGAGTTCTAGGAGAATCTCATCCCAACTATCCACGCCCATCTACTCCTGAACGGGGTTCAGCCCGCCCGGGGGCAGGTCGGCACAAAGCTCGCCTGTACTCAGGTCTTCTGGGCTCAACCGTTCTACCAACGGCTCCTGCCATGTTCCCGACATACAGTAGGATGCTCGGCCGATGCCTCTCAGCGGTTCCTTGAATATCTGCGTAAAGATCAGCAAAGCGGTTCCTATGCCGGGGCCGGCGAGGAAACCCACCGTCGGAAGTATCTTACCGGGCTCGGCGGTTACAACAGCCTGTTGTTGGTAAGTCTGGTCCTTCAGACCGGTGCGACCAACGATTCCGATGTCTGCCACCGGGCCAGTGAGTTTCAAGTTGTCCGTATAAGCGTTGCCATCGATAAGGACGAAAGTACCGCCAACCTCGTCGAACACGAGGCCTCGATTAAAGACGTCTCTGAAATCCAGTGCCAGTCGCCGAGGCAATGCAGTAATACTCATTAGACCCATCACGCGACCGGCCCCGGGCTCTAGATCCAGTACGCTGCCTCGCTCGAGCCTAAGAGCGACATCGCCGCTGATACCCTGTTTCCAGTCCGCTGACGGTCCGCCGGGCCAGTGGACGCTCGCGGTGACCTCGGCGAATTCTCCCTCGAGAAGTGGATCCAGCCCAAGTTCATCCAGCGCGATGGCAACATTGTCGCTTTTGAGCGTGAGCGCCAAACGGGTCGTGAATTCCTGAGCACTATTAAACCACGTACCGCTACCCTCCAGCGTGTAGCCCTCACTAGCGGTCCGGAACGACGCCAAGCGAAGTCCCAAGATATCTGCCTGAATGTCTGCGTCGAGTTGACCGTAACGCCGCTGGCCTACTGCGAAGTCGGCGGCAGTGATGAGCAACCCCGGTAAGTCGCGCGGGTCTACCTGACTGGCCTCATCTGACTCGTCCACAGCGAGGTGTAATCGTTGCATGGTCGCTACAATCTGGGAACGGCTGCCGAGTTCCAACGGCAGAACTACCCGCCCGGCGACAGGCTCGCTGTCGATGTCTACGAGCCACGCGGACGACTCCCGCTTGACCACGAGTTTCGTCTGTCCAAGATGCTGACCGAAGGCAAAAAGGTCGGCAAATTCCAAGTTCACCGACGTGAGCAACGCGCCGACGCTGGTCTGGGAGCCGATTTCTTCGAACAGGTCCAACCAGTCGTCTAAGCGCACCTGGCCGAGTGAGCCCCGAATCTCTAAGCCATCCTGGGGAGGAAGTAGCGGATACGAGCCGCCGAATCGAACACTACCCTTGCGTAGCGACAAACCTTCGGCGCGA
>SMWC01000106.1 GCA_004357505.1 Gammaproteobacteria bacterium
GCGAGCCAAAGCTTATCCCAAGGGAGTTGAGCTTCCCGTAGAAATGGCGAGTGAGAGCGTGCTAGTTGAGCATTTCAAACTACGGGATGACCAAGGTGACGTGATTGGTGTGGCCGCTAGGCATACCAGCATCATAGAGGACGAAGCGACCACGATTTGGGCTCTGACGATTCCGAGCCGAGGTACGATGCATCTGCTTGGCGTGGCCGAGCCCGGGACGCTCGAGCGTGAGCTCGCAACTGCCGGCTGGATCTACGGTCAGGCGTGGAGCGGAGGAATCGACCTGAGCATAGGTTTCGAACAGGCCGATTCTAATCGTATCATCGGCGGCAGTCACGAATTCGCCGATCTAGTCGGCACGTATGCGGAGAACTGGTTGATCAACGGCGTGGGCCGGGCTGGTGACCTGCGCGGTACGATCACGCTGCGGACGATTGCGCAGAGCGGCGAATGAAATACGTACTCATTACAGTTTTCTTTGGGTTCCTACTCGGCTTCGCGCTGGCACTTGTTGGGCTCTACTACAATCCCATCATTGCGGATTCGGGTGTCATTACCGGGGTGAATGCGCGTACGTTCACTTATCAATCGCCGTTTACAGAGGGGCTCGCCGTAACCCACAGCGGCCGATCCAGGTTGCCGCTACGGCCAACAGCGATTCCAGAGCTATGGGAGAATACGATCAGGAATTCTCTGTTGAGCCTCGTTGTGTTGTACGACGAAGAGAACGTGCCGGTAGGCATTGCGAGCCGCGTCAGCCAGCTCTCAGATAGTACCGAGTTGCTGACCCGAGGTGTTCTGATCGACGACGATTGGCTCGTGTCGATCCCGGGTGAGGGCTCGTTCTTTATTGAGGCCGACAGCAATCTGTGGCCGTTTCTGAAAGAGACGCTCATTCCGGTCTGGTATCTTGATCGGCCCTGGCAGGGACCAAAGCACTATCGCCCCACGGCTGGGCCGGGGGATGAGGGCACGGCGACAGTGTCCGGCGTGACGGGAAGTTTCGCGAATCGTGAAGGTACGGCCGTCGAGATTTATCATATCTCCGACTTCAACCGGACAACGGGCCCCGGGAGAGTAGACGCTCAACTGTACTTGCATCTGCCCGAGGTAGTGACCAGCCTGGCCGCAGAGTAGCTCAGTCAGCGGTGCTAAATGAAGTCGCCCAGGCTCATGGCCGAGTCTGCTAGTTGCTCCGGATCTATAACGGCTTCGGCGGCGATAAGTCGCTTACCGAACAGGAAATCTCTTGGCGAGTTCACGGCATCCACGGCGATAAGCCTTCCGGCCCGCAGATAGCACGCCGAAAAACTGTTGTCATCGGGGTTGCCTCTGATGACGACTTGATCATGGTCCTCGGAGAGCCCGGCGATCTGTAACTTCAGGTCAAATTGATCGGACCAGAACCACGGCACCTGCGCGTAGGGCCGAGACTCACCGAGCAAACTCAATGCCGCAGTCTTCGCTTGCTCGACCGCGTTGTGTATGGACTCCAGCCGAATCCGGCGGCCCGCGAACGGATTCGGGTGATTGGTGCAATCGCCTGCCGCGACGATATTCGGATCCTCGGTTCGCGCATGGTCATCGACGCGTATGCCGTTGTCGCAGATCAGGCCCGACTCCTCCGCCAGACCGATCTCAGGCACGATTCCGATACCAACGACGACAAGGTCGCAGGAGAAGCGCTGGCCCGCGGTCGTCTCTACCGCGGTGACGCTGCCATGTCCGTGGAACGCTGCGACGCCTGTGTTGCAGTGGATCTTCACACCAGCCTTGGTGTGATAGTCGAGATAGAACTGCGATACCTCGGGACAGACCACACGGGCCATCACGCGATCGACCGCCTCGAGTACCGTCACATCGACCCCTAGCGCGACCGCGACAGAGGCGACCTCGAGCCCGATATAGCCTGCGCCCACCGTCACCAGTTTCTTGCCTGGCTCAAGCTTAGCCCTGATGGAATCTGCGTCGGCGATGGTACGAACGTAGTGAATCCCGGCGAGACCGGATCCGGGGAGAGTGAGATGCCTGACACGACTGCCGGTTGCGAGTATCAGTCCGTCGTAGTCGAGCGCTCGGCCGTCTCCAAGTATCACTCGGCGGGCCGAAGGTTCCAGGCGTTCCACCCGAAGACCTAGCTCCAGGGCGACGTCTCGATCTGTGTAGAATCGTGCCGGTCGCAGATAGAGTCGCTCGGTTTCGAGCTCACCGGCTAGATACCTTTTCGACAGCGGTGGCCGTTGATAAGGTACATAGCGTTCTTCGCCGATCAGGGTAATGTGGCCGTTGAATTTTTTCTGACGCAGCGTCTGGACCGCCTGCGCGGCCGCCTGGCCACCGCCGATGATGATGAAACGCTTGGTCATAAATTTGCTGTATCGTTGCTCTTGACGAGACTGGATGGTACCTGCTTGGACAGCGGATGGCTTACTGGAGAGGACGACCAAGGCATTGACCCGCGCGATAAGAATAAACGAGTTTGGCGGACCCGAGAAACTTGAATTGATAAAGGTAGAGCTCGGCGATCCGGGGCCGGGGCAGGCCCGAGTAGACCACACAGCCATCGGCATCAATTTTATCGATACCTACTTCCGTTCCGGGCTCTATCCGATCACGCTCCCGAGTGGCCTCGGCGGTGAAGCAGCCGGTACGGTCGTCGCTGTTGGCGAGGGCGTCGAGCACGTAGTCCCCGGAGACCGAGTGACCTATGCAGCGCCACCGCCGGCACAGTCCTACTCCGAGAGCTGCGTCATGGACGCCAAGTGGTTGCTGAAACTGCCTGAGGACATCGCGGATGATACAGCGGCGGCGATGACGCTCAAGGGTCTGACAGCGTGGTATTTGCTCAGGCGCAGCTACGAAGTTCAGCCTGGAGATTGGGTGTTGCTCTACGCAGCTGCGGGCGGTGTCGGGCTCATCGCCGGACAATGGGCCAAACATCTCGGCGCCAGGGTCATCGGTGTCGTGAGTACGGAAGAGAAGCGACAGCTCGCTCTCGATCACGGTTGCGAGCATGTGCTCTTGGCCGACAACGACATCGTAGGGGAAGTCCGAGAACTCACGAACGGCAACGGTGTGCCGGTGGTTTACGACCCCGTCGGCAAGGACACGCTCTACACCTCGCTGGACTGCCTGCGTCCGCGGGGACTGCTGATCAGTTTCGGCAACGCTTCCGGTGCTGTTGATTGTCTGCCGTTGCTCGAACTCGCGAAACGCGGCTCGCTGTACGTTACCCGGCCCGTGCTGTGGAACTACATAACCAATCGCGAGGAGCTTGAGCAGGCCAGTCGTGAGTTGTTCGAGCTCGTCAGCAACGGGCGACTCCGAATCGAAATCGGCCAACGTTTCGCTCTGGCCGATGCCGCGGACGCGCACCGGGCGCTAGAAGCGAGACGCACAAAAGGATCAACGATACTCGTGCCTTGATGCTCGCTGCGCGTCATTGAAGACGCGTTTCCACTATCTTCGGCCGGTTAAGCGACTGGGCTCCTGCGGCCGGCAACGTTAAATTGATTCTTTAAGAAATAGCGGAAGCCGTCAGGGAGAAGGGCCGTGCTGCGGCAACGACATAAGGCGACATTGGCTGCGCCGATCACCGAGGTGTTCTCGGCTCTCATACAAATGCTCGCAAGAAGCCGCTGGGCTTCCGACCGGCGGTTGGCCGGGCCGGCTCGCCTGCCCCCGGTGGGGCACACCTATGTTCAACGTCACGGTGCGGTTACTCGACGCGGTCGCGTTGTCGAGTGTCTTCGGCCCGTGACGCTGACCTTGTACGAAAGCCTGTTCGATCCGCCGTGTCGTGTCCGGCTCCGTCTGCGGTGGCGACTCGAGCCTCTGGATACGGGATCGTTGGTTTTATTGGATGCACGGTACGAGCTCAACGGCCCGGCGTACCTCAATCGGCGCCATTGGCGCACCGAGATCCATGCTCACTGCGGCAAACTTTTAAAAGCGTTGGCTGCGCGGTTGACCGACGGCCCGCATCGGTCTTACGGCGCCGACAGCGGCCAGAAGATCGGCAGCAACAGCATCACGGTTACGAATACCAACGCGGTTAATGGCAGTCCGATCTTCAAGTAGTCGGCGAAGCGGTAACCGCCCGGGCCCATGACGAGAATATTCGCGGGGTGTGAGATCGGACTCGTGAAACTAGCCGAGGCCGCCATGGCTACTGCCATCATCGCTGTGTGCGGCGCGACGCCGAGATCGGCGCTGGCTGAGAGCACGATGGGTGACATCAGTACGACCAGCGCGGCCGTCGGAATGATCATCGTGCCGGCCGCCGTAATCAAGTAAAGCCCGCCGATCACCCACCACGGCCCCAGCGGCCCGAGCACGTTCATCGTTTGGTTGGCCAGCAATTCTGCCGCGCCGGTCTGTTGCATCGCTGTGCCGAGCGGCAACATGCCGGCGATCAAAAAGATCGCTCGCCAGTCGATCGCCCGATACGCCTCGTCCATACTTAAGCAGCGAGTCAGGATCATGAGCGTCGCCCCGATGATTGCGGCGATATAAATTGGCAGCCAGCCTGTCAGTACCGAGAAGATAACCGCGAACAAGATGCCGGCTGCAAGCGGCGCTTTTTCGGTATCGATGGATCTCTGCGTTACCGGAGTGAGCACCAGGAACTCGGGATCGCGTTCGAGTACAGCAAGTTGCTGCCTTGGGCCAAGCAATAACAACGCATCGCCGAATTGCAGCAGCAGTTGATCGAGGTTGGTTCGAATTGCCTCGCCCTTACGCCACACGGCCACAAGCTCCAACCCGTATTTTTCGCGGAAGCTGAATTCGGATAACGGTTGACCCGCGAGGCGCGAGCGGGGGTCTAGCGTAGCCTCGAGCAAGCTCAACCGGTCTGATTCGAACGCATTCAGATTCGGTTGGGCGCCTTGTTGTATTTCAAGCTCCTGGAGGCCGCGCAAGACATCGAGATCCTCCTCCCGGCCCTGGATTAATAACAGATCCCCACCCTTCAGAGATTGATCGGGTTCGGGCATGATCTTGAGTTCACCCTCGCGAAACAACGCCAGCAGGCGGAAGTCGAACGCGTCACCAAGCCGGTTACGCATCAGCGTGTCGCCCGCGAGCTGGGATTCACGAGGTACTCGGACCACGAAGATTCTCTCCTGCAGTCGATAGACTTCGCTGACTTGTTGTTCCTCGACTTCACGGCAGTCTGAGAATTCGGGCGAGCGCTCCAGTTCTTCTACCGTGTCGGGAGTCGCCTGGAGCAGGAGAACGTCGCCGCCGCGCAGAGGCACATGTGCAAGGTTCACGCGGCGGACGAGTTCCCCGCGACGAATAGCCAGGACATTAGCGCCGTACCGCTCTCTAAATTCAGAGTGGTGTAGCAATTCGGCAACGAGCGGAGAATTCTCCTCCACCGTAACCTCAATCAGTTTGACTCGACCTGCCATCAAGCCTTGCAGCACGGGCGCCTCGCGTTCGATGACCAACTCGCTCCATCGCTGGAACTCACGGAATCGATCGAGCCGTCCTTGAATCAGAAGTTTGTCGTCACCTTGTAGTACCGTCTGACGAGAGGGCATCAACTCTGTCTTGCCGCTGCGCACCAACGCGAGAACTATGAGGCCGGTTGCGACGCCGATTCGGCTTTGACCGAGAGTCTTGCCGACGAGTATGGACTCTGCCGGTACGCGCATCTCGAAGGCGCGAGACTGCAGCCCGTACTGGGCGCGGAGATTTCTCTGGCTACGCCGCTGAATCTTCTCCTCGGGTTTTTTGCGCGGCAACATGTGTCTGCCGACCAACGCAACGAAGAGTGTGCCGACGACAAGAACGGCGACGCCGATCGGCGTGAAGTCGAACAGACCGAATGGCGTATAACCCGCCGCTTCCAAGGAACCACTGATTAGCAGATTTGGCGGGGTGCCGATCATCGTGGTCAGGCCGCCGAGTAGGCTACCGTAGGCCAGCGGCATGAGTAATCGAGATGCTGGGATCCGGGTGCGTCGCGCAACGTCGATCACAACTGGCAACATCAGGGCGGCGACGCCGATGTTGTTCATGAAGGCCGAGAGTAGCCCAGCGGTCAGCATGATGACGACGATCATGCGAGCTTCTGTTTGTCCGGCAAGACGCAGTACCGTATGGCCTATGACGTTTGCGATACCGGTTCGGGTCAGGCCGTCGCTGAGGATAAACATCGCCCACACAGCAACTACGGCTGGGTTGGAAAATCCCGCTACGGCCTCCGGCGGTGTCACCAAGCCGGTCATGACAAGGGTTCCGAGCACCATCAGTGCGACGAGATCCATCCGGATTTTTTCGCTGACAAACAATACCAGCGACACGACCAGGATGGCGAGAACGAGGCCGATTTGAATCGTCAAGATAGGCTCGGTTAGAAATCTCCCGACTCACCCGTCGAAGAGAGAGCACCAGGATACAGTTAAGTCCTCAGCCGGAATTCTAAACGACCTGATTGCCGGAATGCTATCCCATGGGCCGCCGCTGCCGTGGTTCACGTTCTCGGCAACGCCCGCGCGAGGCCCCGAGCTTTAGAGGCTGAACTTCGGAAATGTCGGTAACGGCGAGAAAATACGTTCAAAGCGCCTAAATGGTAGTTCCGTCACGTTGCCGGAAGACCAAAACGTGATCTGAATCACGAGTGGTTCTTCGCCAGCCTTCATATACTCGAAGTCGCTACTAAACGATCGTCGATACTTTTAGCCCTCACAAACTCGGAGTGCTGACGGGAAAATGCAATGCTAGCCAGTCGTGTCCATCGAGTTCGACCTGTCGCGAGCCTACAGGAATTTTTCCGCGATTCCGTCGATCAGGCCATGCACCGACAAGGTTTGAGGGCGGACGACCACACGGCCTACTATGTTGTCAATCTTCTGACGCTCTTCGCGCGGTCCGATGCGCTGTATGAAGAGACTCAGGCCGGCCTCGGCCTTAAGCCATTGGCACTCATGCTCGCGGAAGCAGCGGAGACGTTCAACTCCCAGGAACGCGTTTTCGTATTACAACGGGTAGGCGATGTCTCATTATTCCTTGCAGGTTTTTTTTCAGAAAGTCTGGCGAAACGCCTCGTTGATATTGACTACTATATTCATATGGGCGGCGGTGCGTATGGCTCGCTATCCGTACAGGTTCGCGGCACGCCCAGGGGCCAGGCCTTCGGTCCGGTCTTCTCAGAACTCGCGCGCAACTTCAAATGCTTTGTCGACGTACTGAATGATGTCAGAAATCAGGCGCGAGTAAATGACGATCAGGATATCTTGCGGCTGTACGAGACGTGGTTGCGCACCGGTAGTAAGCACGCAGAGCGCCTTCTGCGTAGGCTAGGTATTGAACCCAACAACAACGTAGACACACGCTCCCGACACTGATAGGCCATGGTCCTCGGTCAGTTACAGTCTCTGTTAACCGACATCTATGCATTGGAAATGTCATACGATATAAATGACTTTTTGATTACCGATGCACAACTCGCCAGCAAGTTGGATGTGGGAGGTCGTCAGGTCGATGAGAAGCTTTTGATTGCTGAACAAGCGGGCGCCGCGTCGGTATCTCTCTATCTTGAGCAGGGCCTGATGGATCGACTCCGCGATAACAACCCGGCGTATCGGTTGAGTACAGATAACCTGAAGGATTTCTGGACGGCGCTGGAAGGTGTTAGTCATTTTACCTACTACGCGTGGAATGCGATGGTGGAGAAGTCTGTAACGCTTTTGGAGATGGAGCTTCAAGCGGAGGTGGATAAATTCATCGGTACGACTCTGTTACTGCAGCGACAGGGCGAATCGCCACCGTCGAATCTCCACCAGTGGTTATTCGGGTTGCCTCGTTTTGACGCACGGCTCGCCGCCGATGAGTTGACGCGCTATCAAGACGCGAATCACTATGCTGCTAAGTACTGCCTGAAGCTCGTGCCGCAACTCTCGCGATGGACTGCCGGCAGCGATCTGAACAAGGAGTTGTGCCGGTTCTATCGGCTTACACAGCCGGCGAAGATACGTCACATCGAGGCCGCCTGAGCCTA
>SMWC01000107.1 GCA_004357505.1 Gammaproteobacteria bacterium
TCCGTATAACTAACTGTTTTATCCAACTTTTTCTCCGGAAATAACGCTGAACGACTCTCGTATCAGGGACCGCCGATCAGTAGCGGATTGAAAATTGGAGCGACTGAACGGGTTCGAACCGTCGACCTGTACCTTGGCAAGGTACCGCTCTACCAACTGAGCTACAGTCGCATACCGCACTAGTGCCTGGTAGGAACCCACCTATTTTACCGTCCGACCACGAGCCAGAGCAATCGGCTCTAGGTCCGGGCGCGCATGACCGGCCAGGCAGCCCGCAGATAATCGGCCATCGACCACAGCGTCAGCACGACCGCAACCAGCAGTAACAATCTGCCGATATCGTAGATGGGCCAACCGAACTGCGGATAGTAATAGAGCATGAAACTGATGCCGAACATTTGTAGCGTCGTCTTCCATTTCGCGAAATCGGTGACGGACACCTGGGCGCTCTCACCCAGAGACGACATCCATTCCCGTAACGCCGACACCGCAATCTCCCGGCCGATAATGACCACAGCGACTATCGTCGTGAAAAAGGTTGGATCACTTTGCACCAGTAGCACTAAAGCCGTCGAGACCATGAGTTTGTCTGCGACCGGATCGAGGAACGCACCGAACTTGGAGGTTTGATTCAGCCGTCGCGCCAGGTAGCCATCGAGCCAGTCCGTCAGCCCAGCCAAGCCGAACAGGCATCCTGACGCCGGTCGCGCCCATTCAACCGGCAGGTAGAACACAAGCACCACCAGCGGAATAGCGAGAATCCTGAAGGACGTAATCGCGTTAGGAACGTTTATCGGCATGACTAGTCCGCATGAAAATGTTCGTAGATCGATGCGGCGAGCGCATGCGAAATCCCTTTGACTCGCGTGAGGTCATCGACTCCGGCCCGGGTGACTGCCTGTAGACCGCCAAATTGCCTTAAAAGCTCCCTGCGCCGCTTTGGGCCCAGACCCCGGATCTCCTCCAACGGCGAGGCAGACTGTCTTTTCCGCCGGCGCCCTCGATGTGCGGTGATCGCAAATCGATGCGCTTCGTCGCGAAGCTGCTGGATCAGGTGCAAGGCCGGTGAAGTCGCGGGGAGAGCGATCGGCCGAGTTTGCTCCGGCAGATAGAGACGCTCGCGGCCTGGGCGACGTCCCTGCCCTTTTGCTACGCCGACTATCTGCATGCCGTCCAACTGAAGCTCCTGTACGACTTCGAGCGCCTTGTTGAGCTGGCCACGACCACCGTCTATGACCAACACATCCGGCGTAGGTGCTTCTCCTTTCTTCACGCGAGCATAGCGTCTCTTCAGCGCCTGAGCCAGCGCGGCATAATCATCTCCAGCTACTACGCCGGAGATATTGAAGCGCCGGTAATCAGACTTTACCGGCCCTTCGGCACCGAATACCACACAGGAAGCTACAGTGGACTCGCCACCGGTGTGACTGACATCAAAACACTCCAAGCGGCGGGGCACCTCGTCCATATTCAGTACCTCAGCCAGGGCTTCGAGCTGCCGAGTCACCGTCGCATGGGATTTCTCTCTCATCCCCGCCGCGTGACGTGCATTCGTTAGGGCCATCGCAAGCCAACGTGCGCGATCGCCTCTGACGCGATACTTGATTACGACCTTGTGGCCCGTGTTCTCACCCAGCATCGCTGCGAGAACCTCTGCTTCCGGTACCGACTGACTGATGAGGATCTCTTTCGGTGCATCGCGTCCGCCGTAATATTGCAGAAGAAAAGCCCGCGCCACTTCGCTCTCGCCAACGTCAGCGACGACGTGCGGAAAGTAGTCACGACTCCCGAGCAGCCTTCCGCCTCGAAAGTACATGACCGTCACGCAATGAATCCCCTGTTCGAATACCAGGCCGATCACATCAAAATCTCCGCTCGAGCGGGACACCAGCTGCTGCGCCTCGACGGCCCTGAGCTTGGCGAGCTGATCGCGGAATTGTGCCGCGTCCTCGAACCTGAGCTCGTCGGCAGCCTGTTCCATCCGCGCGGCAACACTTTCGGCCACCGCTTCATTGCGGCCTTGCAGGAACAACATAGCGTGCTCGATATCCCGAGCGTAATCAGCCGCCGAGATCAAGCCGACGCACGGCGCCGTACAGCGCTGGATCTGATACTGCAAACACGGCCGTGTGCGATTGGCGAAATAACTATCCTCACAGAGCCGCAGCTTAAACAGTCTCTGTAGCTGGTTTAAAGTTTCGCGGACCGGGCCAGCGCTGGGATAGGGTCCGAATAGGCGTCCAGACTTTTTTCGAGAGCCGCGATAGAACGACAGGCGCGGATAGTCGTGGTCGGTACTGACATGGATGTAGGGATAGCTCTTATCATCGCGAAACACCACATTGAAGCGCGGCCTGTGACGCTTGATCAGGTGGTACTCCAACATCAGCGCTTCGGCTTCCGTGCGGGTTACGGTGACCTCTACATCCGCGACCCGCTTCAGCATCACCATCGTCTTGGCGTCGTGGGGGCGGCCCTGGAAGTAGCTGCCGACCCTGCGCCGCAAATCCTTGGCCTTGCCGACGTAGATGACACGCCGCTTGGCATCGAGCATCCGATAAGCGCCGGGTCGATGCGTCAGATTCTTCAACATCGGCCGGGGATCGAACGCGCCAGGGGCGAGTGTGCTTTCTTCGACAGATCTCATGTTACGCTGAACGCCAATTGCTTAGCACGAGCGACGGCGTCGCGAAACATGGCGGGCGTCAGGCGGCGAGTCTGCGTGTTGTAGCGGCTGCAATGATACGAATCGACTAGCCAACGGCCGTCTTCGAGATCGTGTACTGCGCCGTGGCCGAACCCATACCGGCTTTGTTTCAAGCGCAGTGCCCTTATAACCGCTCGGTGCGCAATGCCTCCCAACGCCAGGAACACGCCCCCTCGCGGAAGCGATTCAAGTTCGCTCGCTAGATAGCGGTTACAGGTCTGTACTTCCAACGTCGTGGGCTTGTTCTGCGGAGGTAGACATTTTACGGCGTTCGTGATCCGACAGCCCAGCAGCTTGAGCCCGTCGTCAGCGGAAGTAGACCTGGGTAGTGTGGCAAGCGCGAGATCGTATAGCGTCTGATAGAGCAATATGCCCGCGAAGTCACCGGTAAAGGGTCGTCCGGATGCGTTCGCACCATGTTTACCGGGTGCGAGTCCGACGATCAAGAGCCGCGAGTCAGGATCACCGAAAGCTGCAACCGGCGCATTCCAATAGTCCGGATGAGACGTCTTTAGCTCGGCGAGAAACGCCGCAAGGCGAGGACAGCGCACACAATCCGGATCGAAACAGCTCGACGTGCCCAACTCTTAGCCCGAGAAGAATCGCAACGAGGCCATCGCTCCTACATTCACTTTTGAGCGCGGACGTGGCCGGCGATCAGCATCGCGATCTCCAAGGCCTGCTCGTAGTTCAGACGCGGATCCACCTGCGATTTATAGGCGCGCGCAAGATCGGATTCTTTCAGCCCACGGGCGCCGCCGATGCATTCGGTCACGTTCTCGCCCGTCAACTCCAAATGTACGCCACCGAGACAGCTGCCCATTTCCTCATGGATACGAAAGGCTGCTTTAAGCTCGGCGAGGATATTATCGAAGCGCCGTGTTTTATAGCCTTCGGCGGTAGATTCCGTGTTGCCGTGCATCGGATCGCACACCCACAGAACGCGGGAACCGGTTTCGCGCACGGCCTGGATTACTCTCGGGAGGTGCTTCTCGATGTTTTTCGCACCGAAACGTGTAATCAACGTCAGTCGGCCAGGCTCGTTATCGGGATTCAACACGTGGAGCAGTGCCTGAAGATGCTCGTCACCGAGCCCAACGCCCACTTTGATGGCTATCGGATTGGAGATACCGCGGAAAAACTCTACGTGGGCGCCTTCGAGATCGGCGGTGCGCATGCCGATCCACGGATAGTGCGTCGTCAAGTTGTACCAACGCTCCCGATGCGGGAGATATCGCGTCTGGGCCTGCTCATAAGCCAGATGCAGGCCCTCGTGGGAGGTGTAGAACTCTACCCGTCGGGAATGTAGCGCGTCACCAGTCACGGACTCGAAGAACTCAAGCGAATCAGACACGGATTCAACGATCTTGTGGTACTCGGCCGCCATCGGCGACTCGCTGACGAACTTTAGATCCCAGTTTTCCGGGTGATGGAGATCGGCGAAGCCGCCATCGATCAGCGAACGCACGAAATTCAGCGTCAACGCCGCTCGCTCGTAGCCGCGCAGCATCAGGTCAGGATCTGGCTCGCGATCCTCCGCCGTGAACGGATTGCGGTTGACCAGATCACCACGGTAGCTCGGCAATGAGACACCGTCACGTGTCTCCTGGTCGGCGCTGCGCGGCTTAGCGTACTGGCCCGCCATGCGCCCGACCCGAATCACGGGTTTTCGCAATCCCATGACCAATACCAGCGACATCTGCAATAGAATCTTGAGCTTCTGGACGATGATCTCCGAGGAGCACTCGGCGAAGCTCTCAGCACAATCGCCTCCCTGCAGCAGAAACGCCTCGCCCCGCTGAGCGGCGGCGAGATGCCCCTTCAGCGCCTCGATCTCCCAGGAGGTGACCAACGGCGGCAGACGGTTCAGCGCGGCGATAGCATTCTGAAGCCGCTCACTGTCGTTGTAGAGCGGCTGCTGGCTGGCTTCCCGAGTCTGCCAGCTGGCCGGATGCCAATCGGTTGGATTACTGGTCTGCGTCATACGGCCGGGACTATACAAACCCCTCTTGCGCAGTGCAAAAAATGGCCGCTAGCCCGATGCTGGTATGATGCAGTGTATGTCGCTCGTGGCTTCCAGCTTGAGACGTTTGTCCCTTGCGGCCGTCCTGGCCGTCGGCTGTAGCATGTGGCTGGGAGCCCAAGAAGATGCGTCCGAGGACGGCGGGTCGACGGACGGCCGTATCGTCACGCTGATTGCGATTGACGGCGCTATCGGCCCCGCAACCGCGGATTTTCTGACGCGCGGCATCGCTACCGCTGCGGCAAACAACGCTGCGCTCGTCGTGATCGAGATGGACA
>SMWC01000108.1 GCA_004357505.1 Gammaproteobacteria bacterium
GATCTGGTGACCGGCGTAATTCAAGCGCACCGTGACGGCTTCGGCTTCTTAGCCCCGGACGATGGCTCCGAAGATGTCTATCTCGCCGCTTCTGAAATGAGCTCGTTGTGGAATCGGGATCGAATCGTCGTGCGCGTCAGTCCGAGTCCACGTGGCGGTCGCGAAGGGCGGCTCGTAGAGGTACTAGAGCGAGTTACGAATGAGGTTGTCGGCATGTTCGGTCGTGACAAAGGGATCGACGTCATAGTTTGTGAAGGTGAGCCCGAAGCCCGTGTATTGATCCCGAGGGGGGAGTCTGCCGGCGCCAGGTCGGGAGACGTTGTTCGCGCGGCGATAGTACAACACCCGACCGGAAGAACCGATGCGATCGGTCACGTGATTCGCGTAGTCGGTCGTCTCGACGACCCGGGAATCCAAACGGATATCGCCATCCTGTCTCACGGTCTGCCCGATGAATGGCCAGATGCCGTGCAGCGCGACGTCGGCACATTGCCCGCAACTGTTCGGTCAAGCGCGAAGCGAGATCGGGTGGATCTCCGCAAGTATCCGCTCGTTACCATAGACGGCGCGGACGCGAAAGACTTCGACGACGCCATTTATTGCGAGCGACGCGGAGGAGGTTGGCGTTTAATCGTTGCGATCGCGGATGTCAGCCACTATGTGGAGCCCGATACGGCTCTGGACCGAGAAGCGCTGGCCCGTGGCACCTCCGTCTATTTTCCAGATCGAGTCCTGCCGATGCTGCCGGAAGCGCTCTCGAACGGTCTGTGCTCTCTGCGGCCGCGCGTGGATCGGCTGTGCCTGGCTTGCGACATGGAAGTGTCGAGCGAGGGCGAGGTGACGCGATCACGATTCTACGAGGGCGTCATGCGCTCTGCCGAGCGGCTAACCTATAGCGAGGCTGAGCGTATTCTCAGCGGTAAGATCGATGACAAGCGAGTGGCGCTCAGGGCTCAACTCGAGCCGCTTAGAGAAGTCTATCGGGCCTTTGCAGGGCGGCGTCGGCGTCGTGGAGCGATCGACTTCGACCTACCCCAGACGGCGATCGAGTTAGACGATCGTGGCCGCGTCAGCGATGTTCACGTCGTCGAGCGCCTGATCACCCACAAGATTATCGAAGAATGCATGATCGCGGCGAATGTCGAGGCGGCCAAGCGGATCCGCAAAGCCAGAATTCCCGGGCTTTACCGAGTACATGACGGCCCGGATGCGGATCGTATCGAGGAGCTGACCGTGTTTCTGCAGGGACTGGGCCTGAAACTATCATCACCGAGCCAGATTCGGCCTCGTGATCTGAGTCGCTTGATCGAAAGCGTTGCAGGTCGACCCGAAGCCGAGATCATCGAGACCGTTATTCTAAAGAGCATGAGTAGGGCGCACTATCAGCCGCGCAATGTCGGGCATTTCGGATTGGCTCTGCCCAGTTACAGTCACTTTACTTCGCCGATACGGCGTTATCCGGATCTACTTTTGCATCGGGCCATCAAACAGCTACTACGCCGTGGCAAAGCGCAAGGCTTTCGTTACACGTTGCAGGAAATGGAGCGGCTAGGTGAACACTGCTCTCGAGCCGAGCGTCGAGCGGACGAGGCGGTATGGCAGGTCGAGGAGCGCCTGAAGTGCGCGTATCTGCAAGATCGGATCGGAGATGAATTTGACGTACTCGTGACCGGCATCACGTCGTTTGGGTTGTTCGTACGACTTCCGGACTTGCAGATCGATGGCCTGGTTCACGTGACCGCTTTGCCGCGGGACAATTACCATCAAACTGCGGCGGGGACGGCGCTGACCGGCGAGCGCACTGGCACGACGTTTCGGCTAACCGACAGACTGAAAGTCAAGTTGATCAAGGTCGATGTGGGAAATCGCAAACTCGATTTCGTGCCCGTGGATTTTAAACCTGACGCCCCTGCGAAAGTGAGGCGAAAGCGGCGTGGGTAGGCGCACCCGAAGCAAGAAAGCGCACACCATCTACGGTGTGCACGCAGTACGGGCACTGCTCGAGAAGCGCCCGGGCGCGATTCTGAGCGCGACAGCGTTGCGGGGCTCATCTGCCGGCAGTCTGCCGGAGTTGTGTAAGACCTTGGAGGAGCTCGGAGTCCCGCTGCAACGCGTCTCGCGTACGGAGCTGGATCAGCTAGCGCAGGGTGGTACTCATCAAGGCATCATTACCCGGACCCGCGGTCTGGAAGAGGTCGGCATTCGCGAGCTCGAGGAACTGGTTATCCATCGCGGCAAGGCCTTTCGCGGCCTGGTATTGGACGGTGTCCAGGATCCGAGAAACTTGGGCGCGTGTCTCCGTAGCGCAGATGCGGCTGGGGCGGATGCGGTGATCGTGCCGAAAAACCGGGCAGCGCGACTGACGCCTGTCGCGCTGAAAGCGGCCACGGGTGCTGCAGAGACGGTCAGGATGGTCAGGGTCTCGAACCTCGCTGCCACGCTCCACTGGCTCAAGGAGGCCGGTGTGTGGGTCGTGGGTGCGGCCGCGGACGCGCGGCGATCCGTCTACGATTCGAGGCTTGAAACCCCGGTCGTGCTGGTCATCGGTGGTGAAGGGCGGGGCTTACGACGCCTAACGCGAGAGCTCTGCGACGAGCTGGTTTCGATCCCGATGCAGGGCGCTGTCGCGAGCCTGAATGTTTCCGTCGCTGCCGGTATCCTGTTGTTCGAGCTCAACCGGCAGTTAACGATTCGCAGCTCCGGACGCCATGGCGCTTGAGCCTCGGTTGGCACTCAAGTAGGATGGCGTGCTCGAACCATTCGTTACTCCTTGCCTCACCGGCGAGTTCCGGGAGGCTTTAATCCGAAGGGAGCCTAGCAGTTGAGACACTACGAAATTGTGTTTCTGGTCCATCCTGACCAGAGCGAGCAAGTCCCGGCCATGATGGAGCGTTATCGGCTCATGATCGAGGGGGCTGACGGTCATATCCATCGCGAGGAAGATTGGGGGCGGCACCAGCTTGCCCATCCGGTCAATAAAGTTCATAAGGCCCATTACCTGATGTTTAACATCGAGTGCGGTAAAGCTGCGCTCGATGAACTCGTCGGAGCGTTCCGATTTAACGATGCGGTATTGCGCTATCTCGTCATCAAGCGGGATAAAGCCATCACAGAAGTTTCCTTCATGGCGAAAACGCGGGCAGAGGAAAAGGCCAAGGACGCGCAGGCCGCTGAGGCGGAGGCAGTTCGCGCCAAGGCTGCGGAAGCAGCGCGAGCGGCCGCCGCGAAGGAAAGCGCTCGGGCCGAAAAGGAAGCGCCATCTGACCAAGTCGCCACGGCCGATAGTGGTGCGCCCGTTGCAGAATCGGCTGCCGAAGACAGTGCGAAGGAAAGCGCGAACGCGGATGCGAATGAATCTGGAGAGGACTCTGCAGAAGATGCTGCGGACGAGGGTGCGGCAGCGACCGTGGACGAGCCTGGAGAGGACTCTGCAGAAGATGCTGCGGACGAGGGTGCGGCAGCGACCGTGGACGAGCCTGGAGAGGACTCTGCAGAAGATGCTGCGGACGAGACTTCTGCGAAGAAAGAGGAGAGCTGAGCATGGCAAGATATTTCCGACGCAAAAAGTTTTGCCGTTTCACTGCCGAAGGGGTCGAGGAGATCGACTACAAGGACCTAGCGACGCTAAAAGCTTATATAACTGAAACGGGTAAAATCGTTCCCAGTCGCATTACCGGCACGCGGGCGCATTATCAACGCCAGTTAGCGATAGCGATCAAACGCGCACGTTTCCTCGCACTGTTGCCCTATACCGACCAGCACTAACCAGGACGCCTCGCGCGAGCAGACCCATCCTGATATGAAGGTCTTCGTGCAATGGGTGTCAGGGCGGCGCTACCGGTTGGTTCTGCTTGCCGTCGCACTCGTCCCGATTCTACCTGTCGCCACCACGGCACTGCTGACCCTCGAAACCATCCGCCGGGGCGGCGTACAGGGGAGCTACAGCGCGCTTGCCGGCACGGTTGGGATTCTCGCATTTGGGACAATCTCGGGTGCCGACAGCGGGATCCTGGCTGCAGTCGGCTCGTTCACGCTGTTTGCGGGCGTTGCGCTGGGCGTTCTTGTCCGTTCGACCAACTCCCTCGCGCTGGCGTTTCAGGGCAGCCTGCTGTTTTGCGTGGTGGGTGTGATCGGTGCCAGCGTACTCTGGCCCGACCCCAGTGTCCTGATAGGCGGCACGATTGAGCAGTTCGTCGAGATCTTTCGGGCCAGCGGTGCAACCGAGGACCAGCTGGCTAACATACGTGGCTGGGATACGTTGTTTTTTGGCTTGCTGGCTGCGGCCGTGTTTTCGCAGCTTGCTGCGGCGCTGCTGCTGGGTTATTGGTGGAACTCCTTCGGCAAGTCCGGTGGTCAGTTCGGTCTGCAGTTCAGGATGCTGAAGCTAGGCCGCGTGCTGGGAATTCCGGCCACGCTGTTGATGGCGGGCAGTCTGGTGTTAGACCTGCCACTGATTCAGAATCTGTTCCCTCTGGCACTGCTCGGGTTCTGGTTCCAGGGTCTCGCGGTCGGCCATGCTTGGGCGCGAGCGAAGCGCTGGCATCCGGCCGTGCTGGGTACCGCGTATGTGTTGTTGATTACCCCGCTGACCGGAGTGGTGATCTTGATCATCGGTTCGATGGGATTGGTAGACAATTGGATTAACTTGCGGGCGCCATTGCATCGGCTGACCTGACAGGAGCGAGTAGGACATGGAAATCATACTGCTGGAAAAAATCGATAACGTCGGACGTATTGGCGACAAAGTGAGCGTCAAGCCCGGTTACGCTCGAAATTACCTGATCCCCCAGGGTAAAGCAACGCTGGCGACACCGGAGAATATCGCCAAGTTCGAGGCGCGACGGGCAGAAATTGAGGCGAAGGCTTATGGGGAATTGGAAACTGCCCAAGCGCGCGCCGCACAGATCGAGGGTCAAGTTCTGCGCGTCAAAGCCAACGCAGGCCCAGCAGGGAAGCTGTTCGGCTCAATCGGTACGTCGGATATCGCAGAGGCTTGCGATGCCCTTGGTTTCGCTGTCGAGCGCAGCGAGGTTCGTCTGCCAGAAGGGCCACTGCGCGTCGTCGGTGAGCACCAAATAGAACTTCACTTTAGGACCGACGTGAATGTTACGTTGACGGTAGTGGTGGAGAGCGATCAGACGGAAGTGTGGGTAGATGAGGCAGAGGCAGCAGACGCAGCAGACGTAGCAGAGACGACAGACGCGGCAGAGATCACGGCGACCCACGGGTCGGAAAAGTAAACCGGAGCGGCTAGCCTAGTATGCTAAGCTCATAGATAACTGAACTAGCACCAATGGTCGAAGCCCTCGCAACACATAACGTTACTGCTGGCACTACGGAGGCGCTGCGACTACCACCGCACTCCATGGAAGCCGAGCAGTCTTTACTCGGCGGTCTGATGCTGGATCAGCGCGCGTGGGATGAAGTTGCGGACGTGGTGTCCGCCGGAGATTTCTATCGGCAGGACCATCGTCTGATTTTCGAGGCGATAGCCGTGCTGATCGAGCGAAATCAGCCACCGGACGCCGTCACGGTGAGCGAGCATCTGGAGCAACAAGGCGACCTGGCCGCGGCCGGTGGGCTTGGCTATCTGGCTCAGCTTGTCCAGGACACGCCTAGCGCCGCCAATATCAGGGCCTATGCCCAGATCGTTCGCGAGCGGGCCATGTTGCGGGATCTGATCGAGATCGGCGGCGACATTGCGGCCAGCGCCCACAATAGCGAAGGGCGGACGGTCGAGGAGCTGGTCGATCTCGCAGAGCAGCGGGTTTTCGACATTGCGGATCGCGGCCAGCGAAGCGGTCAGGGCTTTAAGCCGCTCAAGGAAATTGTCTCGAAGACGATCGACCGGCTCGACGTCCTCAGTCGTACCGAGGGCATGATCACCGGTATTCCCACCGGTTTCACCGAGATGGACGAAAAGACTGCGGGCCTTCAGCGCGGAGATTTGATTGTGATCGCGGGCCGTCCTTCGATGGGTAAGACATCGCTAGCAATTAATATCGCGGAGAATGCCGCTATCGGCCATCAGATTCCGACCGCAATTTTTAGTATGGAAATGTCGGCCGAGCAGCTGAGTTTCAGAATGATCGGTTCCATCGGTCGCGTTAGTCAAACTCGTCTGAGAACCGGCAATCTTTCCGAAGACGACTGGCCGAGGATCAACTCAGCAGTATCTATGATGTCGAATGCGCCGATTTTTATCGACGACGCGCCGGCACTGACACCCACGGAGGTGCGTGCTCGATCCCGCCGGCTGAAACGCAAACACAACCTCGGACTCATCATCGTGGACTACCTGCAACTCATGCAGGTGGCCGGTACCAAGGAGAACCGTGCGACCGAAATTTCAGAGATATCGCGCTGTCTCAAAGCACTTGCCAAAGAGGTGGACGTGCCCGTCATTGCTTTGTCCCAGCTCAATCGCAGCGTGGAGCAACGTACGGACAAGCGGCCGGTCATGTCCGACCTGCGAGAGTCAGGTGCGATCGAACAGGATGCGGATGTGATCTTCTTTATTTATCGGGAAGAGGTTTATGACAAGGACACGCCGCGTAAGGGAATCGCCGACATCATTATCGGCAAGCAGCGTAACGGTCCGGTGGGTGAATTCCGCCTGACCTTCATGGGCGAGTTCACCAAGTTTGAGAATCTCGTGGCCGAGGATTACGGTGAAGGCGTCTCCGGCTGATGCGGAACGAAGTTAGGAGATAAAGAAGCCCATTTTCACGCCGGCGAGCTCGATCACATCATTGTCTTTCAACCGCTGCGCCTGCGGGCCGATATCCTGTCCATTGACCAGGGGATATTTGTTCTGTTCGCCGCTCTCCACGTGGACGATGTAGAAACCCTCGGCGCGACGCGTGATGGCCGCAACCTGGATTTTCTGGTTACCTAGGGTCGTCAGAGCTTTAATGAGTGCCAGCTCCCGCCCTGCGAAAGTCCCCGACAAGACCTGAAGCTTGGCCTGCGGCAGCATCGGTCGGTTGGCTTGCCCGGTTAACGCCTGGGTCTTTTCCGGTGAGAATCCCGTGTCGATCTGCTGGCGAGCCGGTGCCAAGGCCCCTGCCCCTGCAGGTGCCGCGGCCGCTGCAGGCGGTGTGTCTCTATTCGCCGCCTCGTCGATCGCCTTCGCGGCTTTGGCGAGGTGCTTTTGCATCTGGTCGCTGGGCTCGATGACCATCGTTTTCTCGAACTCATCCGGTGGTGTGGCAACCGCCTGATCGTCCACGTAGACCAGCTGATGATGCCCGGCTGTAATCACGTCACCATGCTGAAGCGCATGTTTCTTGATCAACTTGCCGTTAACGTAGGTACCGTTCGTGCTGTTCAGATCCTCGAGGAACGAATCGTTCAGAATATTGATGATCAGCGAATGATGGCCGCTGACTGCTGCATTATCGACCCGAATATCATTATCAGGCAGACGGCCAATCGTGTAGCGTTCCTTGGTCATGTTGTACTCACCCAAGGTCTGCCCATCTAAACTAAGAATCAAACGTGCCATCGTTCCTGTCCTGATTATCCAAATAGGTGACGAAGTTTGTACAGCAATCCCGATCCAGCAGGGAACGCTTCCTTAACTCGAACCAGAATCACCGAGACATTGTCTCGGCCTCCATTATCGTTGGTAAGCCTGACCAATTGCTCCGCGATTGTATCAATATTATTGTCGAACGTGCTGATGGTCAGGTGTATGTCCTCGTCCTCGACCATATCCGGTAGCCCATCGGAGCACAGCAGGTAGTAGTCGCCTTTCTCCACGTCGACCTCTTGGATTTCTACTTCGACGTTAGATTCGACACCCAGGGCTCTTGTGACGTAGTTTCGGTTAGTCGCGCGTTGAGCCTCTTCCTCAGAATAGAATCCCCGGTCGACCAACTCCTGCAGCAGCGAATGGTCCATCGTGATCTGTTCGAAGTGGTTCGCTCGCATCCGGTAAAGTCTGGAGTCACCGACGTGGGCAATCGAGAGGCGATTGTCGTAGAACAGGCAAGCGACTAGTGTTGTGCCCATACCCTCGCATTGCGGTTGGGACTTGGCTGTCTGATTGATAATCTTGTTGGCGCGAAGAACCGCGTCTCGAAGCACAATCGTCTGCCGCATATAACCGATGGCGGCTTCGACCTCGCCACGATCCTCTCGCTGGCAAGCCTCCCGGACCAGATCGAGGATAGTCTTAACGGCAATGCCGCTGGCAACTTCGCCGGCATTGTAGCCACCCATACCGTCGGCCACCACCCACAAGCCGATATCGTGAATCGCGCCGATAGCGTCCTCATTATGGTCTCTGACTCTACCGGTGTCCGTCACTTCCACGTGAGCGAGTTTCCCTTTCATACTCATCTCAGATCACTACTTCCGGTGAGCGCTAGGCTGCCTGAACCACGACTTCGCGGAGGAGCGCATGAGCCATTTCGGCACCGGATGCGAAACGGTCCGACGAGTCTTTTGCCAGCGCCATGTCCATCACGGCGTTTAGGCGTTCGGGGAGATCATTCCGGATTACCGTGACCGGTTGGTGGGGTTTGCTCACGATCGAGAACATCAGCTCGGTCATGGAGGTTCCGCGGAACGGCAGCTGGCCAGTCAGTAATTGGTACAGACTAACCCCCAGCGAGAATAAGTCAGTTTGCCCGTTCACCTTTTTCCCTTCCAATTGCTCGGGGGACATGAATGACGGTGTCCCAAGTACGATTCCGGTTCGAGTGCGACTGACATCCATCACTCTCGCGATGCCAAAATCGGTCAGTTTCAATGAGTCCGTGGCCGAATCATACATAATATTGGAGGGCTTGATATCCCTGTGCACGACGTTTTGGCGATGGGCATAGTCGAGCGCTTTGGCCGCACGCGCCAATAGTTCGCAGATCGTGGCGACCGGAAGGAGCCGATCGGTTGTCGTGTAATCGCTCAGATGTCCGCCTCGCAGCAGCTCCATGGCGATGTAAGCCACATTCTTCTCCTCCCCAGCATCGAATATGGTGACGATATTAGGGTGACTCAAGCGCCCGGCAATCTTGGCCTCACGTAAAAAGCGGTCGCGTACTTCGTCGATATTCTCCACTTCGAATTCTTTGGCGAGATCGATAGTCTTGAGCGCGACCATACGATTTAGTTTGGGGTCGCGGCCGAGGTAAACGATGCCCATCGCGCCCCGGCCAATTTTTTTCATCAAGTGATAGCGGCCCAGCGACGGTAGAGTTTCTGCGTGACCGGGTGGTGTCTCGATGTCATTGCTGGTGGGTTTCAGTCGATCAGCGACATCTCGATATAACGGGTCAATCTTGGCGATGCGGTGAAAGATATCCGACGCCATGCTCCGTTCTCCCCGCAGGGCCAACGTGCGGCCGAGATCGTAGAGCTCAGAAACCTGCCCGGGATCGGGCGGCAGTTGTTGATAGAGGCGCCAGGCGTCGACACCGGAACCTCTTGCTACCAGCCGCCTGGCCTCTTGAAGCCGCGACTCCAGGCCAGACTTTCGCCCGACCTGCGAGCGGCGTTTTCCGGTCCATGCGCCGTAGCCGCCGCCCAGCAGTGCCAGTAACACTGGTCCCGCGGTCGGATACCAGAGTCCTCCCATGATAAAGGCGCCCGCGCTACCGGCCAGTAGAACCCCGACTCCGAGTACGGGAATCGTTGTATTCCAGACTGGACTGAGCTGAAGGGCGCCGACGGCCAACAGCATTAAGATCGTAAGCCCCCAGACCAACGCGCGACTCCCGCTCCCGTAAGTTATTGCGCTGTCCAGCCAGTAACCAGCGAACTCCTGAGCCAGCAGTTCCTGAGTGGTCAAGGTGCCGACCGGGGTCAGGTGATGTTCGCCGGTACTTTGGCCCACAATCACGATCTTGCGCTCAAGACTGGTGGGAGCTTCGAGGACTTGAGAGGGCGTAAGCTGTTGAAATGACGTTGGATCGAAGTAGCGTAGCCAGCGGCGTCCCTCACCATCGACGCCGGCCAATTCGCTATAAGCGATGACGTCGTGAGCCAGGAGAACGGGTTGGTCCGGGTATTGCAGCGCGATACTCGCGGCAAACGCCAGCGACGGCAGGGGTGGATTATTACCCATCAACGGGCGTTCATGACGAATGACTCCGTCGAGGTCCTGCTGTGGCCATAGGTAGCCGCCCCGCGTCCACTCGGTATCACGTAGCAGTTGGGAGTCTGCGGTCGCGATCGCGATAGGTCCCAATGCTCCCGTTTTGTCGCCGTCCGCCGGCGCGGATACGAGCGTACTGACTAGCAGCCGTGCACCCTGCTCCTGGGCGATGCGGGCCAATGTCGGATACCAGGTCGGCTCGTCCAGGTTGACGATGATGATGTCACTGGGTGCGATCGGGGGCGTGGTTCGAGACCACGCGTCGAAGATAATACCGTCCACGCGCTGCAGAAGCTCCAGCGGCGGCAGGCTTAGTGCTCCAATGGCGAGCAGGCCGAGCAACAAAGTCTTGGCCAGGGGTGGATCGGTTTTTGCGTCGCTGCCCATAATCTGTCCTGCAGAGACGGAAAGTATGCCAGTTTCCTCTAGTGGCTCCTGTGACCTAGACCCGCTTTCACCGCGAGAATCCGGCCCGTTTCCGCAGCTTGCGAACGGGCTGACACTTCGGCAGATGCTATCCTGAGGGCATGGCCACCACGAAGCGGATCTATACCTGTGAAGGCTGCGGTGCCCAACATCTCAAGTGGCAGGGGCGATGTCCGGACTGCGGCGCTTGGAACGCGCTATCAGAGGGCCGAGATATCGGCCGCGGGAAGCGGGTCAGGAGCGCTAAAGGAGAAAAATCATCCTTGACTCGTCTCGACCAGCTGGATTTGACCGGTGTCGAACGGATCGGTAGCGGCCTAGCTGAATTAGATCGCGTTCTGGGCGGCGGTTTCGTCCCGGGATCTGTGGTGTTGATCGGTGGTGATCCGGGAATTGGTAAGTCAACTCTGCTCCTGAGCGTGGTCGCAAGCGTCAGTGTGACACGACGCGCCTGCTACGTGACGGGCGAAGAATCTCTGGATCAGATCGGCCTGCGAGCCGAGCGCCTGGCGGTTAGCCGGATGTCGGTGGATCTACTTGCCGAAACGAGTGTTGAGTCGATCATTGGCCAGCTCGAAGCAGAGCCGCCGAGCGTACTGGTCATCGATTCCATTCAAGCTTTATTCAGTGAGCAGTTGGAGTCGGCGCCGGGCTCCGTCAGCCAGCTTCGTGAGTGTGCAGCCCAACTCGTGCACTTCGCGAAAACCCGTGCCGTCGTCACCGTACTCGTGGGCCATGTGACGAAGGAAGGTACGCTGGCCGGCCCCCGAGTCCTTGAGCACATGGTGGATACGGTATTGTATTTTCAGAGTGATCTCGGCAGCCGGTTTCGCGTCATCAGGGCCGTGAAAAATCGTTTTGGCGCGACTAACGAGCTGGGTTTCTTCATGATGACCGCGCAGGGATTCAAGGAAGTCAAAAATCCGTCGGCGATCTTCCTCGCTCGTCGCGCGACACCGGTACCCGGCAGTATTACGCTCGTCACGCATGAGAGTACCCGGCCGCTGCTCGTCGAAGTCCAGGCATTAGTCGATCAGAACGCAGGCACGCACCCTCGACGCGTGGCGCAAGGCGTGGATTCGCATCGGTTGGACTTACTGTTGGCTGTGTTGCATCGCCACTGTGGAGTTGCGATAGGCGAGAGCGATGTTTTTGCCAATGTAGTCGGCGGACTGAAGATTGCCGAGACAGCCGCAGATTTGCCCGTGACGCTGGCATTGCTGTCAAGCTTTCGCGAACAAGCGCTACCGGGAGATCTAGTCGCTTTCGGCGAGATCGGCCTGACCGGGGAGGTCAGGCCTGTTCCGTATGGCGAGGAACGGTTGGCTGAGGTTCGGAAGCACGGCTTCAAGCGGGCGCTGATTCCGCGCGCCAACCGGCCGCAAACGTCTATCGAAGGTCTGGAGGTTGTTGCCGTCGAGCGATTGAGCCAGGCACTCGACGCGGTATTTACCTAAGGCTGCGCCTACTGCGGCTCGCGGTTGTTCTCGGGCATGGACACGCGGACCTTCTTGATCGCGTGTTCTGTCGTATCGAGTATCTCGATCGGGTAGCGGGCCACTGTCAGTCCGGCGCCTGATTCGGGTATCGTCTCCAATTGCTCGACGATGAGGCCGTTCAGCGTCTTCGGACCGTCCGTAGGTAAATTCCAGTTCATCAGTCGGTTTAGTTGACGAATGTTCGAGCTGGCATCGACGACGAAGCTGCCGTCGCTCTCGCGAAGGATTTCCGGTTCATCAGATCCTGGATCCGCACTGAATTCTCCGACGATTTCGCGCACGATGTCCTCTGTGGTGATCAAGCCCTGAACGTCGCCGTACTCGTCGACGACCAACGCCACGCGATGCTTAAGTCGCTGAAAGTTAGCAAGTTGCTTGTTGAGGGATGTACCCTCGGGCACGAAATACGGTTCGCGAACTTTTGCCATCAGTACGCTTTTGGTCAATGTGCCTTGAGCGAGCTCACCGTGTAGGTCTCTTACCCGCACGATACCGACGATCTCATCAATGTCATCGCCGTAAACCGGTAGGCGGCTGAAGTGGCTGTCTTGAATCAGCGCTAGATTCTCCTCCCAAACTTCGTCGAGGTCGATGCCCACGATCTCCTGCCGCGACACCATGACGTCATCTACGGTGACCTCCTCCAGATCGAGAATGTTTAACAACATTCGCTGGTGCCGTGCCGGGATTAGCGCGCTTGCTTCCGCTACTACCGTTCGCAGCTCTGCAGTACTTAACGCGTGACCACTGTCGCGGTCCGCAGTAATACCGAATAAACGCAATAAACCATTGGCCAGCAGGTTGATGAGCCACACTAACGGGTAGGCTAGCTTCATCAACGGGTAATAGATCAGAGCAGCCGGAAGCGCGAGTTTGGACGGGTTCCTGGCGGCGACGGTCTTTGGTGCGACCTCGGCGAATATGAGTACGACAAACGTCAGTATCAGCATTCCCGCGAAGATCGCAGCTTCGCCTCCGATCCTGATGGAAATTACGGTGACAAGCGCAGCGGCAGCGAGATTGGAGGCGTTATTGCCGAGAAGAATGAGGCCGATCAGTCGATCGGGATGTTGGAGGAGGCTCTCCGTCAGCCGGGCAGACCGCAGGCCAGACTTCGCCCGATGCCTCAGCCGGTAGCGGTTGATGCGCATGAGGGCGGTTTCCGTGCTAGAGAAGAACGCCGAGAGAAAGAGCAGAACGATGAGTAGGGAGAATAAAAACCCTAGGGGAACGTCGTCACTCAAGTACGTTGACCCTCCTGTGGCCGAACATGCCTATAGAGTGGACGAACGCAAGAGCGAGTGTCAAGGATCCGGTGAGACGTTCTGATAACTAAAGGATTTTCCACGGGTTATCCTGGCATGCGCCGGTTGCTGTGTGCCCGACAAGTCGGCTGTGGCGTGGGTAACCGGACAGGGCACAGCGCCGAGGACGAATTTTTCAGGGTCACGGCTGTTCTTAGGCCCGATCGGCCTTCACTTCTTTGGCAAATACGGTAAGATTCGCGCCTCATCGGGCGGTTATCCTGGTTTTTTCGGTCAATTTATCAACAGGTTTTGAGCTATGGTCAGTATCCGATTGTCTCGGGGCGGTGCGAAAAAGCGGCCTTTCTATCACATCGTCGTGACGGACAGCCGTAACCGTCGCGACGGCCGATATATCGAGCGCCTGGGTTATTTCAATCCGATCGCTCGAGGTGGCGAGCGCAAGCTGAAGGTCAACCTGGAACGTGCCGACTACTGGCTCTCCCACGGTGCACAGTTATCCGACCGCGTTGCTAAGTTGATGAAGCAGGCCCGGGGCAGCGAGGCTTCTTAGCTCGGGCTTTGCCCGGGCGAATCCGCAGTGAGCGGGGCGCCGCGTAAGCTTGTAACTCTCGGCCGGGTTAACGGTCTGCTCGGCGTCAAGGGTTGGCTCAAAATTTATTCATATACCGATCCTCGGGACAGTATCGTCGGCTTTTCGACGTGGGTTCTGCGCACCGGCGACGATGAACAGACGGTCGAGCTTGAGGACGGCCGAAAGCACGGCCGTACCGTGGTGGTGAAGCTCAAGGCGATCGACGACCGGAACCAGGCGGAAGCGCTGGTAGGGGCTGACATTGCTGTCGAACGTGACGCGCTGGCACCTTGTGACCCCGGGGAGTATTACTGGACGGACCTCGAGGGTTCAACCGTGGTCACGGCTCAGGGTGAATCGCTCGGGCGGTTAGACCACTTGTTCGAGACCGGCGGCCACGATGTCATGGTCGTCATAGGGGATCGCCGACGGCTGATCCCGTTCGTCCAGGAGAAGGTCGTGCGGGAAGTTAGGCTGGAGCAACACATTATTGTCGTCGACTGGGATCCGACTTTCTAGGGGTGGCGAATGTTTCGGATCAGCGTCGTCTCACTGCTGCCTGAGGTCGTAGAGCCGGTTGGCCGCTATGGTGTCGTGGGGCGGGCCTGTGAACGCGGCCTCCTGAGAATTGAACAGATTTCGCCGCGGGACTTTGTCTCGGACCCGCATCGAACCGTGGATGATCGGCCTTACGGCGGCGGGCCCGGCATGGTTCTAAAATACGAGCCGCTGCGTGATGCGATACGGCTCGCTCGCAAAGGGCTGCCGGCGAAAAGCCGCGAGTTCGTGCTGAGCGCGCAGGGTCGGTGCTTTGATCAGGCGCTAGCTCGGGAGCTTGCTCAGAGCCCGGGACTGTTGCTGGTAGCAGGTCGATATGAGGGACTAGACGAGAGAATAATCGGCAATGAGATAGAAACCGAGCTGTCTCTGGGCGATTATGTGCTCAGTGGAGGAGAGCTTGCAGCGGCGGTCATTATTGATACTGTCGCCAGACTCCTCCCGGACGTGCTCGGCCACGCGGATTCTCCCCAGCAAGAATCTTTTATGACTGGACTACTGGATTATCCGCAGTACACTCGCCCAGAGATTGTCGATGGGGTGGGTGTACCGGAGGTTTTAACCGGCGGGCATCATGATGCGATCCGGCGCTGGCGGCTGAAGCAGGCGCTAGGCAGAACCTGGCTGAGACGACCGCGGCTGCTGGAGGAGAGGACATTAACACCCGAGGAACGAACGCTCCTCGAGGAGTTTATCGGCGAACACGAGAAGCAGACTACCGACATTTAAGGATGAAGCTATGTCCAAACTAATCGACGAAATTGAGCGAGAGCAGCTCAAATCGGATGTTCCGGCCTTCTCCCCTGGAGATACGGTCATCGTCCAGGTCCGGGTCAAGGAAGGGGAGCGGGAGCGGCTCCAGGCGTACGAGGGTGTGGTCATCGCCAAACGCAATCGCGGAATCAACTCGTCGTTTACCGTCAGAAAGATCTCTCACGGCGAAGGCGTGGAAAGAGTATTTCAGACTCACAGTCCTGCGGTCGCCGATATCAAGGTCAAACGCCGTGGCGACGTGCGTCGAGCGAAGCTCTACTATCTCCGCGAGCGCAGTGGTAAGGCCGCCCGGATCAAGGAAAAGCTTTAGGGCCGAGGGAGGCTGGCGTGGCGTGCTCGCTAGTCCGATGACACACCGAGTTCGCGGCCGCTGCGGTCGGGGTATCGGGTTGCTGGCCGGCGTTGCGATGCTGGGTACCGGCGGATGTACGTCGTATGTCGGTGCGCTGGCTGCGGAGACGCTGTCCGCGGCGATTCTCAATCAAGATGATCCGGCAATTGTCAGTGCGGGTTTGCCGGCCTACCTGCTCATGGTCGACGGCTTCATCATCCAAAATCCGGATAGCGTCGGGTTACTCGCCGCCGGTGCACAGCTGTTCGCGCTCTACGGTTCTCGATTTGCTGACGACGCTGCGCATGGTGCGGTGTTAACTGCTAAGAGTCGTCGCTATGGTGAGCGCGCCATGTGCTTGGAATATTCCCGGGCGTGTAACTGGGCCGGACTCGACTATGATTTGTTTGTCGCCGAGCTTGCCCAAGTCAACAAGCGGCAGACGGACGTTCTCTACGCGTACGCAGTGAGTTGGTTGAGCCACCTGGACGCCACGAGCTCAGACTGGAGCGCGGTTGGGGAGCTGCCCTGGGTTCAAGCCGCGATGGAGCGATTACTGGAACTCGATGAGACGTACGATGACGGTGGGATTCATGTTTATCTCGGTATCCTCAACGCCTTGCGCCCGCCGGCGTTGGGTGGCCGTCCCGACGTTGCCCAGGCCCATTTCGAGCGTTCGATCGAGCTGAGTAACGGAACTGACTTGTCCGCCAAGGTAGAATACGCTCGCCGGTACGGGCGCATGATGTTCGACCAGGATTTACATGACAGATTGCTTAAGGAAGTCATCGCTGCGCCGGCTGAAGCACCTGGCCGAACGCTGTTTAACGTGTTGGCGAAACGGGATGCGAAGGAACTTCTGGCGTCCTCTATGGACTACTTCTGATGGTCTCAGCAAAGCTTGGACACGTTATGTTTAACCGCAACCAGTCGGGCTTCGCGATCACCTTGGTCGCTGCGTTGCTCTTTGTCGGCCCGGCCCAGGCGATCGAAATCAAGGTGGCCACCATTGCCCCGGACGGTTCGGGCTGGATGCGTGAGATGCGTTCCGGCGCGGAAAAGATTCGAAACCTCACGGCGGGCCGTGTCACGATCAAGTTCTACCCGGGCGGGGTCATGGGAAATGACTCGCAGGTGCTGCGTAAGATCCGTATCGGACAGCTCCATGGTGGCGCGTTCACCGGCGGCGGAATTGCTGAGCGATACGCTGGCTTCAATCTCTACGGTATCCCTCTCCTGTTCCAGTCGCTGGACGAAGTGGATTACGTCCGGGCTCGGTTGGATGCAAAGCTACAAGCGGGGCTGGCTGACGCTGGCTTTATCAGCTTTGGCTTCATAGAAGGTGGCTTCGCGCAGCTTATGGCCAACGAACCGATCAGTCGCGTAACCGACATGCGCCGTCGCAAGGTCTGGAGTCCGGAAGGCGACCCGATCGGATTTATGGTGTTGGAAGCGATGAATCTGTCACCCGTTGTGTTACCGCCCACGGATGTTCTGACCGGCTTGCAGACGGGGCTGCTCGACGTTGTTGCCGCTTCCCCGGTGGTGGCTTTGGTCCTGCAGTGGCATACCAAGGTGAAGTACGTCACCGATCTCCCCGTGTCCTATGGGCTGGGCATTTTCGCAATCGATATCCGCGTCTTCGATCGTCTGTCTGGTGCTGACCAAGAGGTGGTCCGGAGTGTGATGGGCGCGGTCGTTAAGAGTCTGGATGGACAGGCCCGCGAGGATGATCGGCAAGCACGAGCCGTTCTCGTGCAAGCCGGTCTGGAGTTCGTGCCCGTGAATTCTGAAGATATCCTGGCGTGGCGGCGAACCATCGAAGGGCTCTATCCGGAGTTACGTCAGCGACGGGATATCGATGCGAATCTATTGGATGACCTGCTGGCGCTGCTAGACGAGTACCGCGCTGGCGTCAATTCCTCGACAGGTTCGCCTGCGGAGCGTCGGGCTGCTGAGTGAGCCCGGCGTGAACTCGAAAGCGACTCAATGGCTGGCTCGGGCCGGGCGTTGGGGTCGATGGCTGGAAAACACCTTCTTGACATTGTTGCTGTCGGGACTGATCGTTCTGGCGAGCGCCCAGATTCTGTTGCGTAACGTTTTCTCGATCGGGCTGGTATGGGGTGACGGTCTGGTGCGATTAATGGTCCTCTGGCTAGCGCTACTTGGCGCGATCGCGGCGAGCCGCGAGAACAAACAAATCAAAATCGATCTATTGAGCCACTCGCTCTCTGAGCCGTTACAGAGAGCGGCGAGGATAACGACCGACCTATTCACCGCAATCGTCACGGGTCTGCTCGCCTGGCACTCGTGGCGCTTCGTGCAGGATGCACGTCTCTTTGGCGACACATTGTTGAACGACTGGCCGGCGTGGGTATTTCAATTAATCCTGCCGATCGGCTTCGGCCTGATCTGCTATCGCTACGCCGTGCGAGCGCTGCAACAATTCCCTGGGATGCACCGATGATCTTGACCGGTCTGATCCTGCTGGTGCTCGCTATATTGGGGGCGCCGTTGTTCGCGATCATTGCAGCCAGTGCCATGGCCGGCTTTTATCGATCCGGTGTCGACTTATCCGTAATGGGGATCGAGTTTTTTGGTATCGCAGAGATGCCGATCCTCGTAGCGATACCATTGTTTACTTTCGCGGGTTTCGTTCTCAGCGAAAGCCAATCTCCGCAGCGGCTCGTGCGGTTGTCACAAGCGTTGCTTGGCTGGCTACCGGGCGGTCTCGCGATCGTGTGTATGGCGGGCTGTGCGTTGTTCACAGCATTCACCGGTGCTTCTGGAGTAACGATCATCGCGTTGGGAGCGCTGTTTTTCCCAGCGTTGACCAAGGCGGGCTACGATGAGCGCTTCAGTCTCGGACTCATCACAACGTCGGGCAGTCTCGGGCTCCTGTTCGCGCCATCGCTTCCCTTAATTCTGTACGGAGTCGTCGCCGCGGCGTCGATAGATCAGCTATTTCTCGCCGGCGTGTTTCCCGGACTCCTGATGGTGATTCTGCTTTCCGCGTATAGCTTTTGGATCAATCGGCGAATTCGGACGTCTCTTGCCGAGATTTCCGGGAAGGAAGTCTTGGCAGCCCTGTGGGATTCGGCCTGGGAAATCCCTTTGCCTATCGTCGTGCTTGGCGGCATCTACAGTGGCTACTTCGCTGTTTCGGAAGCGGCAGCCGTGACGGCTCTGTACGTGATGTGCGTAGAGATTGTCGTCCGCCGAGAGATTCCGTGGCGCGAGGTACCCAGAATCATGCGCGAATCAATGGTGCTGGTCGGCGCGATCTTTATGATTCTCGGCATTTCGCTGGCATCGACGAACTACATGATTTACGCCGGAGTCCCGGAGCGACTCTTCGCCATTGTTGATACTTACGTCGCCGGGCCTGGATCTTTCTTGTTGGCGTTGATTATCTTTCTGCTGATCCTCGGAGCCATCCTCGATATTTTTTCGGCCATCATCCTGATCGTGCCATTAGTGCTGCCCGTGGCGGCCCAATACGGCATTCACCCGATCCATCTTGGTATTGTGTTTCTTGCGACGATGCAGCTGGGTTATCTGACCCCGCCTGTGGGATTGAACCTCTTTATCGCGAGTTTCCGGTTCGAACGCAGTATTGTGGAAATCTATCGAGCAACGCTCCCCTTCTTCGTGGTATTACTGATCTCTGTATTTATTATCGCCTACTGGCCGGCCCTTTCTCTAGTACTCGTGGACTAGCAGGCTGTTAGTGCATCTGCGAATGCCGAGCGAAATCGTCGGCAACTCGTGCGTTCTCTTTTAAAGGTGTAGATCGTTATGAAGCCGTTGGGATTGATCATGAAGCTGTTGGGCACACTCTGGCGTGCGCTGGACGGCGTGCGCAAGGTTTTGCATCTTCTTATTCTCCTGCCCCTGACCGTCATCCTGCTGGCCGTAATAGCGCCGGATCGACCCCGCGTACCTAGGGATGCGGCATTAATCCTGGCGCCTAAAGGTGCGTTGGTTGAACAGCTGTCCGGCGATCCGTTGGATCGTGCGATCGCTCTGGCACGCGGTATACCGCAACAAGAGGTCCTGCTCAAAGATCTGATCGAGGTGATCCAGACAGCGAAAGACGACAATCGAATCAAGGTGCTCGTATTAGAGCTGGACGGCCTCGGGGGCGCCGGTTTGAGTAAGCTACAGGAGTTGGCTGACGAAATTATTCTTTTCAAGGCTAGTGGCAAACAGGTTATCGCGGTCGGTGATGGCTTCACCCGCAATCAATATTATCTCGCCGCGCATGCGGACGAAATCTATATGCACCCCATGGGTTTTGTCTATATTGACGGTTATAGCCGCTTTCTTCCTTACTATAAATCCGCAATCGATAACCTCTACATAGACTACAACGTCTGGACAGTCGGCGAGTACAAGTCATTCGTCGAGCCGATTACGAGAGACGATATGTCCGCTGAAGACCGGGAAGCCTCTGGGCAATATCTCGGTGCGCTTTGGGACGCGTACCAGGCGGATGTAACGGCGGCGCGCGAACTCAACAGCACGGCGTTGCAACGGTATGCCGATGATGCGGCCGATCTTCTCAGCGAAGCTAACGGCGACACCGCACAAATGGCATTGGACTACGGATTGATCGATGAGTTGCTGCATCGAGACGGCATCAGCTCGCGTGTGAAGGCATTAGTCCGTGATAGCGATGAGGAGGACGAAGGTGACGATAGTGGCGCGGATGACTATCCGCGTATCGGCCATGAAGCGTACCTTCGTGCGATTCGTGGCCAGGATTCGGAGTCATCGGCTGAGGCTAGTGTGGGCGTCGTCGTAGCATCGGGAATCATCCTGGATGGTTCTCAGCCTCCGGGAACGGTCGGCGGCGACTCGACGGCTAGATTAATCCGGCGTGCGATGGAAGACGAGCGGATGAAGGCACTCGTGCTTCGCGTGGACAGCCCTGGCGGCAGTGCCTTCGCTTCCGACGTGGTACTTCGCGCACTGGAGGTCTTCCAGGAAAGCGGCCGTCCGCTGGTGGTATCAATGGGCAGTGTGGCGGCCTCCGGCGGTTATTGGATCTCGATGAGCGCCGATGAGATCTGGGCAAGTCCGACGACCCTGACGGGCTCTATCGGCATTGGCGCCACGCTCCCTACCTTCCAGCGATCTCTCGATCGACTCGGAATTCACGTTGACGGGATCGGCACAACAGCACTCGCGGGGCAGGCCGATCCACTGCGAGCGCTTGGGCCGGACATCGTGGAAATCATCGGCCAGTCGATACAAAACGGCTACGATCAGTTTGTCGATAAAGTTGCCAGTCACCGCGACCAGTCTGTTGAGGAGATCGACGGCGTCGCGCGCGGCCGGGTCTGGATCGCAGCCGATGCGCGTGATCGTGGTTTGATCGATCACCTTGGCAACCTCGATGATGCCATTGCTTCGGCCGCCGAACTCGCGGACTTAGAAGAGGATGGTTATAGGATTGACTATATAGAGAAAGAGCTCGAGTTCAGGGAGAGACTTGCGTTGCAGCTGGCCCAGGTCTTAGCGCCGCTGATTCAGGCGCTGGGAGGTTCGCCGGCGCTACCGCCGGAATTGCAGCGGCTGGTCGATGTCGCCATTGGGCCGTTGAGAATCCTGGAGCGTTTGAACGATCCGCGAGACCTGTACGCTTATTGTTTCTGTGAAGCCCGTTAATGTCCGCAATCGCTTAGGCGATCGTTGACCGATCCGGATTCTTCGGGTAGTCGTAGAATACGAGCTCGGCATCGATTTCGGTAATCTCCGACCACTTGTTCGTCTTGAAGTCCATCGCAACGACACCGCTGGTGGGCAAGTTGTCCATGTCCAGTGCCGGCAACAGTTGGTTGACGAGTTCCGTCAGGCCTGGGTTATGGCCGATGAGCAGGAGATCGCCGAAGTTGTCCGGCTGAGCGCAGACCAGCTCGAGTATCTTTTTCTCCGTCGCAAGGTAAAGTTCTTTCTCGATTTGTAAAAACTCATCCGGATACTTCAGTGCCGCTGCGACGAACTTCGCGGTTCGACGCGCACGTACCGCCGAGCTGGAGATGATCAGTGATGGGCGAACTTTGCGTGCCGCCATGCGTTCGCCCATCGTTGGTGCGTCACGCTCACCGCGGGCCGATAAGACCCGCTCGTGATCGGCCAATGAGGGTTCAGCCCAGCTAGACTTCGCGTGGCGGAATAATGTCAGTCGCTTCACTAACTCGTGGTGCTTAGAGTAAGCCGGCTTCTAGCTGCGCCTCTTCCGACATCATTGTTTGGTTCCACGGTGGATCAAAGACAAGCTCGACATCGGCTCGCTCGACAGTCGGGATGATTTCAATTTTCTCTCGCACATCCGCCATGAGTATTTCTCCCATCCCGCAACCCGGTGCCGTGAGTGTCATGTCGACTTCGACAATACGTTGCCCGGCGTCGTTGCGCTCTATGTCACAACGATACACGAGTCCTAGATCTACAATATTGATCGGGATCTCCGGGTCAAAGCACGTCCTAAGCTGTTGCCAGACCAGAGATTCGAAATCTTTCTCCGTCGCGTTGGGAGGAACCGTGGGCGGCTTTATTGGTTCTTTGCCGAGTGCGTCGGCGTCAATACCGGCGATCCGAAACAAGTTACCTTCGACATAGAATGTGAAACTGTCGCCCAGTGCTTGGGTGATAAATCCGGATGTACCTTCGGGTAAGGTGACCTCGTCACCGGCTGGAATGATAACGGCAGCGCACTTCCGGGATAATGTGATGGTCTCGCTTTGCGGATAGTACATTGTCTCACTCCGTCGAAATTTCGTCGGCCGCGCCGGTCAGCGCGTTCTTGAGTGCATGCCAGGCCAGGCTGGCGCATTTAACTCGGGTAGGATATTGACGAACACCGGATAGCGCGGCTAATTTATCCAACTCCTCAATCTCGGCGCTTTCGTTGAACTCTGGCGCGGTCAGCATGGCGTGTACTTTCTCGAATAGTGCCAGGCTATCCTGCAACGACGCGCCCTTGACCCTCTCGGTCATCAGCGACGACGAAGCGACGGAAATCGCGCACCCTGTCCCTTTGAAGCGTATATCCTGTACCGTGTCGCCATCTAGCTTCACATAGAGCGTCATGCGGTCGCCACACAGCGGGTTCACGCCCTCGACGACGCGGTCCGCATCCTCCAACTCACCGAAATTTCGAGGTCGACGGTTGTGATCGAGGATCACTTCGCGATAAAGGTCCTGTAATTCGTTCAAGAGAACATTTCCAGGGCTTGCCGCAACCCATGCATCAGTCTGTCCACATCGTCCCGGTTGTTGTACAGGGCGAATGAGGCGCGAGCCGTGGCCGGCACCTTAAAGAAATCCATGACCGGCATGGCACAGTGGTGCCCGGTGCGTATCGCAACGCCTTCGAGATCGACGACCGTACCCAGGTCATGGGCGTGAATCTTGTCGAAGAGGAACGAGAGCACGCTGGCTTTGTGGGCTGCCGTGCCGATGATTCTCGCGCCAGGCAGCCGCAGAAGTTCGTTCGTCGCGTATTCGAGGAGATCGTGCTCGTGTGCAGCCAACGCATCGAAATCGATGGCGCTGAGATAATCGATAGCAGCGCCAAAGCCTATCGCGCCCGTGATATTCGGCGTGCCGGCTTCGAACTTATGGGGTAGGGCGTTATAGGTCGTGTCCTCGAAGCTCACCGTCAGGATCATCTCGCCGCCGCCCTGATAAGGAGGCATCGCTTCCAATAACGCGCGTTTACCGTAGAGAATGCCGATCCCTGTCGGACCGAACATCTTGTGACCGGACAGCGAATAAAAATCACAATCTAATGCCTGGACATCGATTCGCAGGTGCGGTCCGGCTTGAGCGCCGTCGATCGATACCAGCGCGCCGGCTTGATGGGCTTCGGCGATGAGATCCTGCAGCGGATTGATCGTACCCAAGGCATTGGAGACATGGCCGAGCGCGACAATTTTGGTGTTCTTAGTCAGGCGCGCCGTAAATCCGTCTCTATCGAGTTCACCGGTTTGGGTAATCGGGGCCGGTATCACC